>NZ_JBYOJU010000029.1:0-135597 GCF_057798855.1 Cupriavidus sp. 96C5-1
GCGGCCGGTATAGATCACGCCCTTGGAATCCACCACCGAGATATTGGTGCGGGTCACGCCCAGGCTCACCATGGTGTCCAGGCAGGCGATGGCCGCCGCGCCGGCGCCCGATACCGCCAGCTTGACCTTGGCGATATCCTTGCCCACCACCTTCAGGCCATTGAGCAGCGCCGCCGCCGAGATGATGGCGGTACCGTGCTGGTCGTCGTGGAAGACGGGAATGTTCATGCGCTCGCGCAGCTTCTTCTCGATGTAGAAGCACTCGGGCGCTTTGATGTCCTCGAGATTGACGCCGCCCAGGGTGGGCTCCAGCGCCGCCACGATCTCGACGATCTTGTCCGGGTCGCGCGCATCGAGTTCGATGTCGAACACGTCGATGCCAGCGAATTTCTTGAACAGGCAGCCCTTGCCTTCCATCACCGGCTTGCCGGCCAGGGGACCGATATCGCCCATGCCGAGCACGGCGGTACCGTTGGTGATCACCGCCACCAGGTTGCCGCGCGAGGTGTACTCGGCCGCCATGGCCGGGTCCTTGGCGATCTCTTCACAGGCGTAGGCCACGCCCGGGGAGTAGGCCAGGGACAGGTCGCGCTGGTTGGACAGTGCCTTGGTCGCGTTTACCTGGATCTTGCCCTTGGTCGGGCTGCGGTGGTATTCCAGCGCGGCCAGGCGCAATTGCGCTTCAGGACTATTCGGGGCATGTTGCGGTGCATCACCGCCGGTCTTGCTGGTCATTATGCTCGTCCAGGAAGTGGCCCAGCCAGTGCCCGCCGGGGTCGCGCCGGTCGTATCCGGCGCGCTTGCCGGAATCTTCCATCGCGACTGCCAGGTCGGGCTCCGGCGGCTTGGGCCGGAAAAATCGAGCCGTCATTCTAGCTCACCCAAGCCCGGCGCGAAGCCCCTCCCGCTGGGGCATCCAGGGTTTTGGGGCTTTTCGCCGGGCAATTCTGTTTTTACCGCCGCGCGGGCAATACCCGCTTCAGCTCCTACGACTTGTCGGCGGGATCCAGCGGCAAGGTCACGCGCCTCGGCCGGCCGCTCTCCGCCGGGAACTGGGCGAAGGCGCTGCGTATCAGGTAAGGCATGGCGGCCTGCAGGGAGGCACCCTCGCCTTGATGGCGGGCGGTAACCTGGTAAACCCGGCGCCCGGTCGATGCATCCTTGAAGAACACACGCAGGGTGGACAGCGTCACCGGCACGTCGCGCACCGTGGTCTGCGGCGGCCAGTAGCCCGGAGCACCCCAGCCCCAGGGGCCCCAGGGGCGGTAGTACGGCCCCCAGTACGGGCCGTACGGGCCATAAGGACCTGGATACCAGAGGTCCGGGTAGGTGGTCTCCTGCACCCGCAGCACCCGCGCGTCGCTGTCGTACTCCATGCTGACCAGGTAATGCGCCTGCGGACGCGCCACCTGTTCGAAGCCAAGGCCGGCGAGCGCCTGTGCCAGCCATTGTTCGTAGGTCTGCTGCTCGAGCTGCGCTTCCTTCCCGCCGCCACGCTCGAAGGCATAGGTGCGCGGTGGATCGTTCTGCCAGTTGCCCTGCTGGAAAGCTGTCACTTCAGTCGTGACGGTGCTGGCGCAGCCCGACAGCAGCGCCACGCCGAGCAGCGCCGCGCCTGCCATCAGCCTGCTGCTCCAGCGCCCGCCGGCGAAGCGCCCCCACGCCTTGCCCAGCCATAGTTCCTTCATGATGCCCCTTGCAGATTCATTGTCCGATGTGTACTTGAGACCGCGCCGGGCCCGCTGAATTCCATCGTGGCGCGGCCGCCGGCGCGCCACCTCCGAGCCAGCGCGCCCTCGCTTGGCTACAATGGGTTCTTTAGTGCCATGCCGGCATGCGGCCAGGCGGCGGCTTTCCGCCCTGCCCGGTTCAGCCGCCCTTGCCGTCCCGTGGCGACCATGACGCCCAAAGTGGCCCTCAGAGGACAGGATTCCTTCATGCTGCGCACCGACACGCCCGTTACCGTCCATCGCAAAGACTATACTCCGCCGGCCTTCGCCTTCGAACACGTCGACCTGGTGCTTGAACTCGATCCGGCACGCACGGTGGTCACCAATACCCTGCGCTTCACCCGCCAGGCGCCCGGCCCGCTGGTGCTGGCCGGCGAGGAACTGGAACTGGTCGGCGTCAGCCTGGACGGCAAACCCCTGGCGGACGCGCGCCAGGCCGCGGACTGCCTGACCCTGCCCGAACTGCCCGCGCAGGGCACGCTGGAAATCGTCACCGCCTGCCAGCCGGCCGCCAATACATCGCTGTCCGGCCTCTACGTTTCCAACGGCAACTTCTTTACCCAGTGCGAGGCCGAGGGCTTCCGCAAGATCACCTACTACCTGGACCGGCCGGACGTGATGTCGACCTTCCGGGTCACCCTGCGCGCGCAGCGCGCGGCTTATCCCGTGCTGCTGTCCAACGGCAACCTGGTCAGCGAGCGCGAGCTGCCCGACGGACGCCATGAAGCCGTCTGGGAAGACCCGTTCAAGAAGCCTGCCTACCTGTTCGCGCTGGTGGCCGGCAAACTGGAATGCATCGAGGAACGCATCGTCTCCGCCTCGGGCAAGGAAAAACTGCTGCAGGTCTGGGTCGAACCGCAGGACCTGCCCAAGACGCGCCACGCCATGGATTCGCTGATCCACTCGATCCGCTGGGACGAGCGGCGCTTTGGCCTGGAACTCGATCTCGACCGCTTCATGATCGTCGCCGTGGGCGACTTCAACATGGGCGCGATGGAGAACAAGGGACTCAATATCTTCAACACCAAGTACGTGCTGGCCAACGCCCAGACCGCCACCGATGCCGACTTCGGCAATATCGAATCGGTGGTCGGGCATGAGTACTTCCACAACTGGACCGGCAACCGCGTGACCTGCCGCGACTGGTTCCAGCTCTCGCTCAAGGAAGGCCTGACGGTGTTCCGCGACCAGGAATTCTCGGCCGACATGATGGGCTCGGAATCCGGCCGCGCGGTCAAGCGCATCGAGGACGTACGCGTGCTGCGCCAGGTGCAGTTCCCCGAGGACGCCGGCCCGATGGCCCACCCGGTGCGGCCCGACAGCTACGAGGAAATCAACAACTTCTACACCGTCACGGTGTACGAGAAAGGCGCCGAGGTCGTCCGCATGTACCAGACCCTGCTGGGCCGCGACGGATTCCGCAAGGGCATGGACCTGTATTTCCAGCGCCACGACGGCCAGGCCGTGACCTGCGACGATTTCCGCGCCGCCATGGCCGACGCCAACGGCCGCGACCTGACCCGGTTCGGCCGCTGGTACAGCCAGGCCGGCACGCCGGTGGTGGCGGTACGCACCGCTTGGGACGGCGCCGATGGCAGCCTGACGCTGACGCTGTCGCAAAGCTGCCCCAAGGTCGGTATCGAAACGCACCCCGGCACCCCGGACAAGCTGCCTTTCCATATTCCCTTCGCACTGGGCCTGCTCGATGCCGATGGCGCCGATCTGCCCCTGCAGCTCGCAGGCGAGCACCAGCCCGGCGCCACCACGCGCGTGCTCGACTTCACCGAGGCCGAGCAGAGCTTCCGCTTCATCAACCTGCCGCGCGGCGCCGAGCCGCCGCTGCCCTCGCTGCTGCGCGACTTCTCCGCGCCGGTCATCGTCGATGCCGAATACAGCGAGGCGCAGCTCACCTTCCTGCTGGCCCACGACAGCGACCCGTTCAACCGCTGGGAAGCAGGCCAGCGCCTGACCACGCGGGCGCTGCTGCAACTGGTGGCCGATTCCCAGGCCGGCCGCGAGCTCAAGCTCGATCCGGCCCTGGTGGCTGCGTTGCGCACCGTGCTCAACGACCAGCAGCTCAGCCCCGCCTTCCGCGAGCAGGCGCTGACCCTGCCCGCCGAAGCCTACCTGGCCGAGCGCATGGGCGTGGCCGATCCAGCCGCCATCCACCGCGCCCGCCAGTTCATGCGGGAGGCGCTGGCACGCGCGCTGCAGGCCGACTGGCTGGCCGCCTTCGAGGCCAATGCCACGCCGGGCGAGTACAGCCCGGACGCGGTGTCGTCCGGCAAGCGCGCGCTGCGCAACCTGGCACTGGGCTACCTGGCCGATAGCGGCGACGCCGCCATGCAGGCGCTGGCCGGGGCGCAATACCAGTCGGCCGACAATATGACGGACCGCTCCGCCGCGCTGAGCGCGCTGGTCAACACCTTCGCCCCCGGCCGCGAAGCCGCGCTGGCCGACTTTTACCAGCGCTTCGAGCAGGACGCGCTGGTGATCGACAAATGGTTCGCGCTGCAGGGCATGCAGCGCGGTACGGTGGGCCCCCAGGGCAGCCATGCGGGCAAGCACACCATCGACACGGTGCGCGCACTGATGCAGCACCCTGCCTTCAACCTGCGCAACCCCAACCGCGCGCGTTCGCTGATCTTCAGCTTCTGCGCGGCCAACCCGGCCCAGTTCCATGCCGAGGACGGCTCGGGCTACGCCTTCTGGGCCGAGCAGGTGCTGGCGCTGGATGCCATCAACCCGCAGGTGGCGTCGCGCCTGGCGCGCGTGATGGACCGCTGGCAGAAATACGCGCTGCCGCTGCGCGACCGCATGCGCGCGGCGCTGGAACAGGTCGCGGCAGCCAGCGACCTGTCCCGCGACGTGCGCGAGATCGTGAGCAAGGCGCTGGCGCCGTAATCCAGCGCCAGGGGCCGGCGGGCCGGCCCGACGGGCCCGCCGGCGACAGCACCCCACGGGCCGCTGGCAATGGCCTGGCACGCTGGCACCCATGTAGCCCATGTAGCCCATGTAGAATTGCGGCCATTCAAGGAGAAACCCATGAGTCGCATCAGCCTCACCCGCTACCTGGTCGAGGAGCAGCGCAAACACAATACGATCGAGCCCGAACTGCGGCTGCTGATCGAAGTGGTGGCGCGCGCCTGCAAGGCCATTTCCAACTCCGTCAGCAAGGGCGCCCTCGCCGGCATCCTCGGCTCGGCCGGCACCGGCAACGTGCAGGGCGAGACCCAGCAAAAGCTGGACGTGATCGCCAACGAAGTCCTGCTCGACGCCAACGAATGGGGCGGCCACCTCGCCGCCATGGCCTCGGAGGAAATGGATTCGTTCTACGAGATCCCGAACCGCTATCCCAAGGGCGAGTACCTGCTGCTGTTCGATCCGCTCGACGGCTCGTCCAACATCGACGTGAATGTGTCGATCGGCACCATCTTCTCGGTGCTGCACATGCCCAAGCCCGGCCAGACCGTGACCGAGGCCGACTTCATGCAGGCCGGCAGCCGCCAGGTCGCCGCCGGCTATGCCGTGTACGGCCCGCAGACCACGCTGGTGCTGACGGTTGGCAACGGCGTGCACATGTTCACGCTGGACCGCGAGGCCGGTAGCTTCGTGCTGACGCAATCCGACGTGACGATCCCGGAGGACACCAAGGAGTTCGCGATCAACATGTCCAATATGCGCCACTGGGCCCCGCCCGTGCGCCGCTATATCGACGAATGCCTGGCCGGCGACGAAGGTCCGCGCGGCAAGAACTTCAACATGCGCTGGATCGCCTCCATGGTGGCGGACGTGCACCGCATCCTCACGCGCGGCGGCGTCTTCATGTACCCGTGGGACAAGCGCGAGCCGGAGAAGCCGGGCAAGCTGCGCCTGATGTACGAAGCCAACCCGATGGCAATGCTGGTGGAGCAGGCCGGTGGCGCCGCCACCAACGGTCACGAGCGCATCCTGGACATCCAGCCGGAAAAACTGCACCAGCGCGTGTCGGTGATCCTCGGCTCGAAGAACGAAGTGGAGCGCGTCACGCGTTACCACCAGGAAGAGAAGACGGCAGGCTGACCGCCGGCGGCTTCATCGCACCGATGAGAAAGGGGGACGCTGCGGCGTCCCCTTTCTTTTGGGCCTGCCGAGACAATGCCGGCGGTAAAGCTCGATTGGCGGCACCGGCCCCCACCCTATAGCCGGCGCATGGCCTTCCGCCCCCACCACGCAGCCATCGCCAAGGCAATCCATGCGCTGGAAGCAGACCTCGATGTATCGCCAGGCGAGCGGATCAAGCCGGTGATCGCCACTACAGTGCAGCCTGCCCGCCCGGGACTTCGCCGACGCGAAGCGCCTCGGTCTCTGGCAGCAGAGCACTGCCTGAATGGCCGGGCAGCCACATCGGTGCCCGGCCACGGGCAGCTTCGGGCGGAAAAATTTCACGGCGGGACTTCCCTGTCAAAATAAACGCTGCTATTATTGCGGGCTCGATCCAGTTGTTGGACGGATCGGTGGGCCGAAGTAGCTCAGTCGGTAGAGCAGCTCATTCGTAATGAGAAGGTCGGGGGTTCGATTCCTCTCTTCGGCACCATAAGATTTGCAAAGGTTCACCAGCATTGCCTAGAAACCCAGACAGCGTAACGCTCTCTGGGTTTTTTGTTGCCCAGCGTTTGCAAACTTTGCCCAGCATCAACCACATTTTTTGGGGGTATGCTTGGGGGTATGGAGTATATTTTTGGGGGTATGGACCTTCAAGGGTATGCCATGTCCAAGAGAATCCTCCCCCTGACCGATGCGCAGTGCCGCCAAGCGAAGTACGGCGGGCATGGAGGCAACCGCCTGCGCGACGGAGGCGGCCTGTACCTGGATCTACTTCCAAGTGGCGGCAAGAAGTGGCGGCTGAAATATAAGCGCCCTGGGACGAAGTCCGAGAATCTACTGACCTTTGGGGACTACCCCGCCGTTGGCCTGTCGGGGGCCAGGGAAAAGCGGGCGACAGCCAAGCGGCTTCTGGCTAGCGGCACAGATCCTGCCCTGCAACGTGAGATCGACAAGCAATCAGCCGCAGCGGCCGCCCTGAACACTTTCCAGGCAGTTGCAGAGGAGTGGCTGGCCATCAAGCGCAAGGGCTGGAGCGCCAGTCACGACAAGCGCATGACCGCGATCCTGACCAAGGACGTTTTCCCGCAAATCGGCAAGCGGCCCATCGCCGAAATCACGGGCCCGATGGTCCTGGCCATGCTGCGCAAGATCGAGCACCGGGGCGCCCATGACATCGCACTCAAAGCGCTCGAGGGCTGTGGCGGCATCTGCCGGCATGCCAGCGCCATCGGCGCAGCCGACCGGGACCCGACAGCCGGCCTGCGTGAGCATCTGGCCCCCAAGCCCCCGGTGAAGAACTATCCGCGCGTTACCGAGACAGAACTGCCACGCCTGCTCGAGATGGTCGACGGCTACCGGGGTGCGCCAGAAACGCGCCTGGCGATCAAGCTCATGATCCTGACCTTCCTACGCACCAACGAGTTCCGGTGGGGCCGGTGGGATGAGATTGACTGGGAGGAGCGCGTCTGGCGGGTGCCATCGGCACGTATGAAAGGCACCCTTAGCCAGAAGGCTAACGGCCAGCCACACGTCGTTCCCCTCTGCAGCCAAGCCATTGCGCTCCTGAAGCAATTGCAGGAGTTCACCGGTCGCTACGCCCTGCTCTTCCCCGGCACCAAGGACCCCGGCAAACAACCGATCTCCGGCGAGACGATCAACAAGGCACTGAAGAGTCTGGGGTTTGAAGGCAAGCAGACAGGCCACGGCTTCCGCGGCCTGGCCTCCACGCTGCTGAACGAGCGCAGTGGCTTCAATCGTGAGGCAATCGAGCTACAACTCGCCCACACCATCGGAAATAAGGTTAGCCGAGCTTATGACCACTCCCAGCGCCTGGATGAGCGCCAGGCGATCATGCAATGGTGGGGCGACTATATCGACCAGAAGTCGGGCGCAAACGTGGTGGCGCTGCAGCGGTCGGCATGACCCGGGTTATCACGCCATCGCGAGCCCCATGAGAGTCGCCGCCCTTCTACTCACCCTGCCGCTGATGGCCTGCGGCCAACAGCACGAAGCCGCCAAACCTGCGGCACCAACCGCAACCGCACAGCCAGGCGATGCAAATCCCGAGGCACTACCGCCCCTACCCGCTTCAAGCTGGCAGGAATTCGCGAAGCTGCGCGGGTTTGAGTCAGCGTCCTCGGCAGAGCAGGCACGAATCTGGGAGGAATTCCGCAGCGCCATGCGCGGGGAGTCCATTACGCTGGCGCCGGAGACAAGCAGCGCCCCGCCGTTTCCTCAGGATACCTTGACGCCCCCGGCCCTCCCGCAAGCGCGCCCCTATGGCGGCGCCTGGGCACATGGCTACCCCTGCACCATCGACTGCTCAGGACACGAGGCCGGGTACCAATGGGCGGAAGAGAATGGCATCACCGATCCGGACGAGTGCTCGGGAAACTCGACTTCATTCGTCGAGGGATGCCAGGCCTATGCGGAGGAAAGCACTTCGGCTGACAGCGGAGAGAGCGAGCCGTAGCCTTCCGTCCCCATACGCTCCGCAGGCCGAGACAAAGGAAGCGAAGCGCCAAGACGAGCAGGTCAATGACTTGCCGGCTCAGGAGGCAATAGCCCAGCTTGCCGAAGCGCGTGCTTTATCGGGAACGATTGAGGTCCATCCAAGACACTTCGTTTGATGATCTCTGCGTCGACGCCAATTTCCCGCAGCAGCAACGCGTGATAAAGATATGCCACTACGTCAGCCTTCGCTGCCACATCGAGCAAGAAATCCTTATATGCCCCGTCGTGCCGCTGCCCACCGAAATGAGAAATATCATTGCGACGCCGCGCGCAATCTTCACTGAACTTGCGAAGATGATTGGAATCGAGCCCTAGCGGCAGGCCACTAAACGACTCGTAGAGACGCTCGTGCAGCGCCGGCTCCCCAGCATTCTGAAGTCGCCTCACAAGCCATGCTCTATCGGCCTTGCCTTCCACCTGCTTCAGAATGCGTTCTATCTTTGCTTGCAGCTTGGCTGACTGACTAGCCCCATCACCTTTCCGACGATGCAATGATTCCAGCCCCCAAATCAAGTTCACGAAGCGATGTTCTATATATAGCTTCATCCCTCGACGCGTACCCAGATACAGGTAGAAGCCCGGCCCAAACTCGTTACGCTTGCGCCTCCACGCGCAAAATATCTCTCCGAACCGTTCGCGAATCCCAACAAAATTAGTCCAACAATCGCTCCACGATGGCGCCTCGGCAGAACTCCGATGGCGCGGAAAGTAAAGCTCGTACAGCTTCCCCCCAGCCTTTAGCCGAGGCCAATCAAGAGCGTATTCGCAGCCAGTCAGCAAGATGAACAAGTCTTGCATCATGAAATACTCCGACTGCATATCAGACAGCGACAAACGATGCGTCGGCGCGTAGCTAAGTGTCGCGCTTTCAACGAGCGTCAAGGTATGGGATCGCCGCGGACTGCGAGTCGCGTAAGGACCGGTAATGTCGTATCGGATCGTCAAGACTCCGTCATCCATCCGATACACGTCCGGCTTCGGCCGCTTATGCTTGGCTGTGATTCGTGACCGCCAACGTGTCGTTTCGATACTGCCAATACGCAGCCATTCCTCCAATCCCGTCAAGTCGACCTCAAGCGCATCGAAACGCAATGGCCTATGCGGGGGCGGCAAGCTGCTTCTTTCTGCGACAAGACATTGCATTGCCAAGAAGCCTTCATACGAGATCCCGCTAGTGCTAACGCGCCCCCCGTTCTTTCGAAGGCCGAGTAGCAAGACGTTTCGGTTGCTATCTTTCAGCTTGCCTTGGATAGCCTTCTCCGGGGACACTTCCCCACCGCGATCCATCAGGGACGCCAAGGGTCCATGTTCGCTCGCCAAATAGCCATCCAGTTCGAGACGAATCGTTCCGTCCGCATCTATCGAAAGGACGCCTGCCACGGCACTATCTGGCGCGAAATGACCCTCTGGAATCGCCTCATTGCGCCACCAGAAGTATCCTCGCTCGTCAAGAGTTTTCGCTATCAAGATCATCCTCTGTTGCTAGCTTAGAGCCACGCCCGCTTTGCCATTGGGACGGAACAAACAAAAAAACTGCGGCCTGGTAGTCGCGGCAGAAGCTGGATTTAGGATAGTCACCAATCGCTCGACAGACAGAGGACGGCATATCGCGCGCGGTTGCACATCGCCTGATCGGGGCACAACAGATTCCTGAGCGTCAGCATCTGAGGGCCAATCTGCCAAGCCGTATCAGAGCCGCATGGTGGGCCTCAGTTCGCCGAGACCTTGCCGAAAACCCAGGCAGGTGCGACGGCGACCAAGATCAAAGCGAGGGGAAGAGGACACTCCTGGAGTATCTTGTGGACACCGATCCAGTCCTCGGGCCAGTACAGCCACGAATTCCAGGCTTCGGGGCCTGCCAGCCATTTGATTCCGTCGAGGGCACTCAGTGACGGCCATGTGCCGACTTTCATCCACGTATATGTCTGGTAGAGCGGCACCCCGATCGCACCCAGAAAGAGCGCCATAGCAATCAACAGCGAGGCCGTCGCGACTGCTCCATCCGCCATGCGGAGGAATCGCTCACCGCGATCGGCGCTCATTTCGCGAACCCATCCACGACCCAAGCAACGGCCAGAAGCGGCACACCGATAATCGCCCCGCCAATGGGCGCCGCAAACATTACGAACTGCGGGTCTGAGCCTCCACCGCTTGTCGCGGCGTAGATTCCGACAAGAACTCCAAGTCCTATAAAGAGCCATCCAGCGCCACGTATCACCTTAGCGATTCGGCTCATCCCCTCGTGTCTGCTCATAGCCCCACTCTTCACGCCCTAGAATCCATCAGTAGCATCCGTATTGGTTGCAGTTCCGCTGAAAGCTATTGCCGCGCGAGTCTGTCCCGTAAGTCATGGTATTACCGTTGCCCATGTTCATGGTGGTGCTGTTCCATGACTGGCCATTCGCGGCGGTACCGTTGGTATAGGTGCTGTTACCAACCTGCTGCGACGTCTGATTCCAACTCGAGCCAGTTTGAGCGTTGTACCCCTGAACTGTGGTCGTGTTGCCCATTCGATTGACCTGGTAGCTGTTCCCAGAGTTGTCATAGCAAGTCTGGAATCCGGGCGAACCGATGCAGTTTGCCCACGTAGGTGCTACGGCAAACGCCAATAGGATTGCAGCACACATCATTCTCATAGTTACTCCCTGATGGTTCGCGGCCTTACTGCCGTCAGATTTCCCAACTCATTGTAGGAGCCAACGGGACTACCGTATGTCACCAAACTAACCGAAATCAACTCATCCCCGCTTCCCCTCGCTTCGGTGTGCAGTTTTGCGCCCTCCATGACTTTCGCTATGACTTTTGATCCCAGCCTGCGACATAGCCATTTTCTACAGTGATGCGCAAACCGTAGCGATTTGCACCACGATGCTCATACTTCCAGATCTCTCTGGTCTTGGTTTTGAGCGTCTTCTGGTCGACCGCTAGCGGTTCGCCGATCGAGTCCTTCAGTTGCTCAATGCTTTGGCTGTGCCAGATTTGCCCACCGAGGATGCGTTGAACAACAACCTCATCTTGGTACTTGTCGCGAAGATACCTAAGTCTGGCCCGTCGCTTGGCAGATCGGGAGGCGGCAATCCAAACCATGATTGCCACGAGAATGGCTGCAGGAGTGATCCAGCCCACTGAATCGTAGACAGCAGCGAAGTAAATTGGAACGCCAACGACTAGCGAAATCGCTACGAGACCTGCAATCTCGCGGTCTTGTCTTCTTCCCACACAAGCCCCCAACGGATGCAAAAATTAGCTCGACAAGCGTGCCATCGGCCTAGCTTCGTAGTGTGGCGTCGCGGCCAACTTTGTGCACCCCGCTAAAGGAGGGGCTTGGCACTCCCATGCGCCGTGTCAATCACTGCCCCCGCGTTTCGCGTGCTTCGGATCTTCGACTGGCTTGGCAGGCGGTCAAGACAGAGCCTGCCACCATATCCAAGGCGGGTTTGACTGCCCCGGCCTCGTCCGTCCATGCCTTGGGCGTCAGAATGCCTTGGAGCACTGCCGTATCGCCGTCTTCGAGCCCGAGCAGGATGGCCCGGGCCTCGTGCGCATAGGCGACCACGTTGACCAGCACGCCCCCGCCATCGCCCGCCGCGACTACCATCCTGGCGGCCACGAAGGCCTTACCGCCCTTCCCAGACCGCGCTTCCGGGCGGCCGCAGATCTTCCCAGCAATAACGCCATCAATCATGCCTTCTTCCTTCCAAGTGTCGCCGGGGTTCTAAAATACAGACCACCCGAAGGTGGCCGGAGGGGATGCGATGAACGTGAACCTGACTGCGGTGGCGCCGTTTATCGCGCTGCTGATGTACGTCCTAATCCGGGACTTCGCGGCCTGGCTACGGTCGCGGCCGAGTCGCACTCGCCGTCCCGATGACGGCTGGATTGACATTACGCCGAAGGGCTTCCGCCAGCGCCTGTGGGCTTGGCTTCATCGCCGCCGAGACCTGGACGTCGAGGAGCGCGGACGGGCCAAGAAGTAGCTCGCTTAGCCCCCCGCATCGCCTGGTGCCTGATTACGCCGTCAATCATGCCAGCGGGCCTCCCGCGGCCGGTTGGCGGCCACTGCGGACAAAGCGATATGCAACCGGGACGGTCTTGGCGATGATGCCGGCGAATTTGGACGACTCCGCGCACCACGAGCGCCACAGGGCGGACACCCGGGCCCCAAGCGCGGCGGTTTCGATCTGCTCAAATCCGGCAGTGCGCGCTGCTGCCGCAACATCGGCGGGGCAATAGGGTACGTAGCCCAGCCCTTCGGCGAATCCGCGTGTATCTGGCGACGTTAGGTCGTAGGCGAAAAACACACCGCCAGGGCGAACCACCCGCGCCGCCTCACGCAGGAACGGAAGCAGATCGGCATGGCCCATAGCGTAATTGATCATCAGGCCGTCAAACCCTCCATCAAGCGCGTCGATCGCCTCCATGTCGCCATGGATCTTCGGGAAGTCCGGGCAAAGGGCGAGCTGGGCCGCCGAGCAGTTCTGCAGTGTGAATTTCAAGTCGGGCCGCAGCCTGGCCATGATTTCGGCAATCACCCCCGTGTCGCAGCCTACGTCCAGAACACGAGCATTGGCAGGAAAGCGCGCCAGCATCGCGAGCGCTGCGACGTGCTCTGTGTCGTCTTCGCTAAACCGGAAGATCTGCAGGATGCGACACCCGCTTTCCACCAATTGGCCGGTCACTTTCCCGACGTGCGCATCATCGTGATAAGGCGCGGCGGCTCGGGCGACTTCCAGATCGGCTATGTAGTCAGTCATGGGAGCCTTCGTGGTGGTGGTGGTGCTGGCGGGCTTCGCCATGCCCTTCACAAAGCTGAGACAGCGCACTCATCCCCGGCGCCAGCGCATCGCGAAGCTGGCGCAGGCGGATGACATGCTGCCTGTGCAATTCTGGATGCCGCATCTTCGACCACTCGGCACGGTCGGCAGAGTGCGCCAGGAATGCCGTGCAGTCGTAGCAATCCATCGACGAGTGGTCAAGCACGAAGTGCTCCGGCACGTCGCCCTGTGTTGCCAGAAAATCCATCACCTGTTGCTTTGTCCAGTTCTCAATGGGTTGCAGGTACGTGATGCTGTCGAACACGGTTCCATGGCGTGCCATTGACTTGTGGGCCTCGTCCATCCGCTGCCCCCGAATCAGATACTTGATGCCCAGTTCCTTGATCGCTAGGTGCATCGGTTGCATCAGGTTTTCCCAGCAGCATTGCAAGTAGCTCTGTACCAGCACGGGCTTCTGGCCAGTGAAGACCATGCCGAAATCCGTATGGTCAACCGGCACAATCTCGGAAGGCAGGCCACAGCGCGCGTTCTGCGCGGCCTGGTCTGTCTTGATCTCGACGAAGCGGCTTTCCTTACGGATGCGCTCAATCACCGCACGCGTCTCCGGATAGTCCTTGCCGGCGCTGATCCAGATGACGAGAGGATCGAGGTGGCGGCACAAGTACCAGCACGCGAGCGAATCCTTGCCGCCGGAGAACGCTAGCGCCAACGATCCAGGCTGCGCCATGGTTGCCTCAACGCTCTCCCGCGCGGCGCGTACCAAGGCGTCAAATTCTGTTTGAGTCGTCATGGCCACTCCTTCAGAAGAACGGCGTGATGAACCCAGGCAAGGCAGTCGGCCCCGGGGCTCCTTGTTTCGCGCGATCGACGGGGTAAGCCGCCAGTACAGATCGAACCAGTGGATCGAGAGCATCACGTCCCGCGCCTTCCTTGCCGGCCCACATCCCCGGCGGGGAATAGCCTGATATGACAGGGGGATCAACATTTAGGGTCAAGATTGCGTCCAGCGCGCTGCCGGTCGAATCATTCGCGTCTGCGGTGTCGAGATGGGCTTGGTTTGCCTTCATGGCTTTCCTCGGCGAGTATCAAACTTGATGGACAACAAAAATGCCGGCGCGCTTCTGGCGGTTTATATCGCGGATGATCTGCTCCTCGAGCTCGGCGGCCGTCTGGCCGGATTTGCACGCCACGATCTCGCCGTTGACGGACACGCCGCGCCGGTCTTCCGCATCTCCGAATCGCATCAGATGGACTATGAGGGGCTCACCGCCGCCCTGCTGCTGTTCCAGGCGCTCAATGCGCGCTTTGATGTTGGTCGCCATCTTTCTTTCCCTCCAGCGCAGCAATGCGCTTTTCCAATTCATCGACTTCGATGATTCGTGCCTGGGCCGAAATCACGCCCATCACGGCATTGGCCTCATCCGGCGTTAGCTCGCCCGCGGCCAAGGCATCCAGGACCGTGCGCCCCTGGTCTGCCAGGGAGCCGGATAGGCTGCTGAGGCTGATCGGCGCGTCCTTCGCCTTCACGGCAGGGATGATGCGATCGACGCAAATACGCAGCGCCGTGGTGTCGCCGGCAAGCGCCATCTCCACCGCTTTCCGCACCAGGTCGGCGGCGTGCGGCTGCAGCAGTTCGCGGAGCGCCGTGCGCTTGTCCTTCGCGCCTTTCGGCTTGCCTGCCGGGTTTCCGCTCTGTCCTTTGCGAAAAGCCATCGTGTTTGTTTTCCTGTTGATAAGTTCAAGGGTTCAGGGGCGTCATCGGGGCGTCGTAGCGGCGGGCATTCGAGACGTCAAACCCGGCCGGGAGCGAACCTCGAATGGGGCGAAGATGGCGGTCGGCGATGGTGGCGTCGCGGGCATAGCGCATTTCGCCGGACGGGTAGCCCACGAGCAGCGGCACGCTGCACTCGATTCCCCAGCACGGCTCACCCACGCCTGGGATGGCCTCAACGACCCTGACGATCTTTCCGATGTCCGGGTCAGCGGGCAGGCCACTGCCGATGATGATGGCGAGGTCTCCTGGCCGACAGTTCATGCCGCCTCCGTGCAGTCGTTTGAGGTGTAAGGTACGTGGATGTAAGGTCGGCGACGTGCATCGGTGCTGTACTGCATGCACGCACGGTTGAAGAACAAGCTCAGCTTCTTGTGCTGCACTTCTCCGTTGCGTTGCTTGAACAATTCAAGCGTGGCATCAGGTTCGTCCTCGTTCTGCTCACCTTCTTCCCGCTGAGCGGACCATACGGAAAACACGTTCTCGGCGGCGTCGGTCAACTTCGAACTGCCCGCTACATCCATCTTTCCGGGAGCGCGCTTCTCGTCGCTGCCCTTGCGTGGGTGGGCCACCAGATGGACATGCGCACCGCAACTCCGAGCGAAAGCTGTCAGCTTGCGCATTGCTTCCTTCTGCGAGGTCATGGAACCCGGGCCGTCTTCGAGCACGTCGGTCATCATCAGGCTGTCGACAACGAAATGCCGGATGCCGTAGCGCCGATAGCCAAAGCCGAATACTTCGATCAACCGGTCAATGGTGGCCGTACCCAGCAGGTTGAAAATCCACATGCGGTCACGCAGCCAAGCACCCATGCGGTCGAGGTACTCCGGCGTCGGACGGTCAATGCCGCCCAGTTGCTTGGCCATGCGCTTGCCCTGGCGCTCTGGCAGCATCTCGCCGGAGAACACGCAGATGCGCTCCCCCTGCCCCATGATGCCAATCAGCACCTGATTGAGCATGAGCGACTTGCCGTGCCCGTTGTAGCCCGTCCAGACGGTAAGCTCGCCCGGGCGGAACTCGAACCATTGCTCGGTCTTGCCGCAGAAGGCGAGCAGGGGATTTGCGATGGCGTCGCGGGCCGGGTAAAACAGCGCCTTGACGCCGCTCCAGAAGTCCGCAATGGAGCGCAGTTCGTCGGGATCGAAGGTCTGGGCCGTCCGGATGCAATGATCGAAGTCAGCGGCCTCCGCGCTGCTCTGCAGATACTCGTTGGCGTCCTTGGATGTATCAAAGCGCACCACCTTGCAGCGCGCTAGGCCAAGGCGATTGGCCACCTCACGGGCCCCCTTCTGCCCAGCTTCGTCCTGGTCGTAGCACAGCAGGATTTCGCTGAAGCGCTCAAGCCAGTTCCAATCCGAGTCGATCCACTGGTGATTGCCAGCGCCAGCATTGATGGACAGCGCAGGGATGCCGACCTGATGTAGCGTCATCGCGTCGATCTCGCCTTCGCAGATTGCAACGATGCGCTGGTTTGGCTCGATCAAGTGCCACCCGAACAGACATGGCTCGGCCCCGCCCTCCTGGCGCATATCCTTCTTGTCGGCGACATTACGGTACTTCGTGTTCACCAACTCACCATCGCGCAGGTACGGAAACAGACAATAGGTCTTGCCGTTGCGCTCCTGCTCGGCGATCTTGAAGGCCGCGATTGTGGACTCGGTTAGCCCACGCGACAGCAGCCACTCGCGGGCACCGGCCTTCGGGGCGTGGCATGCAGGCCGGTTCGGCCGCTTGTAGGTCTGCATCGGCCTTACCGGCATCGCATCTCGCACGCCGAGGAAGGCCTTCGCTTCGCGCATGGCGTCTGGGATCGAGATACCCCGGCAGCCCGCCCACAAGTCCAGCAGATCGCCGCCAAGATCTGCGCTGAAATCGCGCCATACGCCGCGCTTTGCGCCCGACAGGCATACCGACAGGGACTGTCCGGCCTCACCGGCCACAGAGCCCGCTTTCCACTCCTTGCCCGCCTTCTTGCCGTTCGGCAGCAGGTATTCCACCACCGTGCTCACGTTGCCCGCCATCAGTTGGCTCAGTTCACCCGCGTTCATTGCACAGTCTCCCAAGGTTCAATCTCCACACCAGCCAAGCGTTTGGTGGGCCTGCCGTCGCGCCAAAGCCAGGCATTTGCCTTTGTGCATCCAGCGTTCTCCGCCTGCCAACGTTTGACGAATCCTGCATTCACCCACCAATCATCCGCACCGCTCTGCGATTGCCCCCAGGGCTCAAGGTAATGTCCATCCGGCCCGAAAAACGAGGCGGCCTGCTTGACGTACCGGGTGCCGGCCATCTGTCGACTCTCGCAGTAGGTCGCGTAGCGCTGAACACCGGCCAGCATCTCCCGCGGTTCTACCCCTGCCTTCATCCGCGCCTGCCACGCCTTCAGGGCGGCTGCCTTTGAATTGCCTCCATCACGTTTCGGGTACATGGCCCACGCCTGCTTGAACGCTAGGTCTTCCTCCTCGGACACACACTGTGTGTGTTTTTTGTCTTTTGGAAGGTTGTCTTTTGTGTGTACCGAATCGGTACCACCGACCTGTACCGATTCGGTACCACCCTGTACCAGATCGGTACCACGTTCCACGTCACTTTGTGACTCATCAGGTGATACCGATTCGGTACCACCCTGTACCGTTTTGGTATCACGCCACTCGTCACATTTCTTGTTGATGCCGATGATCGAACCAAACTTCCCAGACTGCTTTGTGATCACGTTCATGGAGGCCAATTCACCGAGCACGGCGGTCACATGACTGCGAGCCAGGCCACAGAGATTGCTGATTTGCGAGGAAGACATGTCGTCCAGCTTCTTGTTGTAGCCGTAGGTCTTGCGGATGATCGTCATCAGGACCTTCAGTTGCCTCGCAGAGAAGGGAAACGCCAGGATCGCGTCAAACAGCTCGTTGGCGATCCTCGTATAGCCGTCTTCGAGCTGAGGATTGATTTCGGCGCTCATCAGAATTAACCGAGGTCGAACTTGTCGAAGATGCGTTGTGTGCAGGCGAGGGAGATCCAGCCAGCGCAGTACATCCAGATCACGAGGCGCTTAGCTAGCGTTCGCATGAGCGTCCTGACTGACCGTCAGCCCCTTGTCGCGCTCGAGCTGTGCGACGACTTCCGCGGAGCGGCCTCGGATGAGCTCGGCCATCTGCGTGAACATGCGGCGCTGCTCGTCGCGGTCCCGGCTGGCCTCGATTTCGGCTGCCAGTTCCTTGATGCGCTGTTCGCGCTCGAGGACGTTCATACCGCCTCCCGGGTTTGCTCGGACAGCAGGCAATACCGCGCCACGCGGTGTGGATGGCCTTCGGCCGTGTTGTCCCACTGCCAGACTATGCTGATTAGGTAACTGAGGTTGCGAAGTTCCATTACCCGGACTGCGGGGTGGAGACAATCCAGGCGACGGCGGGGTTCGAGAGCCGTGAGGGAGCCATGCGCACGCAGCGCGGCCAGGATGCGGGTCTGTTGAGCAGCCGCGCTGTTTCCGCTAGACTCGGCGTGTTCTGATATTTGAGCCGCGGTTGCGCCCTGATGGGACGCTGCGGCTTTTTTGTTGGTATCTTGCATCGCTGCGCCCCTCAGCTCACCTGGTAGTTAAGGGGATCTTGCAGCCAGCGGTGAACTTCGCTGTTGTTCCATACGGTGCAGCGCTCACCCAAGCGGATTCGCTTCGGCGCCTTTCCATCGACGCCTAGTTGCCGCCACTTCTCACGACTGACAGGCAGGAACGGCGCTAGTTGCTTCCAACGGCTAAAACCCGATGCCGGCAAGTCGATGATTTGGGCTGCTTCGGTGGTTGCCATGCTTTGCCTCCTTAGTTGGTTGGGCATTGCATGGCGGTTTCGCTACCGTTTCCATGCAACGCTGGCGTTTGCATGGTTTCACTGTATTTTCTTTCCCGGCTACCTTGAACGCGCGTGCCTGTAGACGTGCACGTCTGCACGCAGACGTGCACGCGCCACTATCGTTTCCAGGGGGCCACACCGGCTTCTTTGCTCCAGGCAGTAAGCCACTCCCGTAGTGCTCGGTCAGATATGCCGTCCGGATGGGCGTCCTGGAAGCATTCGATAAATTCCTCCTTCTTCGCATGCGTTTCAGGTTGCGCGCACCAGCGATCAAACCATTCGCGCGCAACTCTCTTTAGGTTGGCCTTGGGGGAGTTGGCGTGTCCGGCATTTGCCCGCTCTCTAGCATCTTTCGAGCGAATGAGATCGGGCGCCCTTTGTAGAATTTCGATAAGGACATCGTTCAGGCAATCGAACTCTCCTCGCTGTCTCATGGCCTCAGCTAACTGCGTCTTGTACTCGTCGATGAGAGCGCGCGCAGTCGCCAAGTCCCACTCCAGCGTACTGCGGTCAAGCGCGCCCAACTTGATCGCCAAGAGATGACGCTTCTGGCCGGACTGAAGCCGCTCGACGATTGAGGCACGCTCCGCCTCCACTTTTACATTGTCGTTCACGGTGCGCCCCCTCAGCGCAAACCCTATAAGGAAGCCGCGCCAGCCAGGTAGGGTGCCCGGTTTTCGATTGGCCGATCTAGGCGCGGCGGTAACGATTATGCAACTGGTTGGCCGTCACTGAAACAGCCAAGGACGACAGCGGCTGCGGCAATTCGGCTAGGCGACGAGTTTGAGGTAGCGCACGCTGCCGTTAGGCTCGAACAGGTAATGCGAAGGGTAGAAGATTGGCTCTCCGCCCGGCGCGCGCGCGACGTAGCCGAATTTGTAGCTTATGCGGTCGCCCTCCTCATCCACATAGATGCCATCGTCGGTGCGTACGCGCCAGAGCTTGTATTCCTTCACGATTTCCACAATGCGACCGTCTCGCAGCATCGCAGCTTCGCCAACTTTGAACCGGGCGGGGTTCTCGTCCTGCACCCTCTTTGTGGCTTCGTCATACCCGGGGTCGTCACACAGCCCTCTACGCTGTTCTGCCCGAATCGCCGTCGCCAAGTAACTCGCAAGCGCAGAGAATGCCACCGGCACGCCACGCGGCAGATCGCGGGTTCGTCGCCGTTCTTGCGCATCGCCGTAGATTTCACGCGCCTCATCAAGACTCACCCGGTACACGCCGGTGGCACCATTGATGACCTTTAAGGCACGCTCCAGTCGCAACGCCGGGAACACGCCGCGCCGTTCGTAATCGCGCGCGACAACGGCTGTGATGCGTATGTCGACGGTGGGCGGCAGCGAAAAATCAGCCTCAGCCATGATTCCATCCCCTTTGCAAATTGGTTTGTGATCGGCAGCGCGAAGTGCCCCTCGGCCCGCGCCGCGGGCGTTGCGTCAGATCCCTCGGACAAAGACTTGAGCATCAATATCGCGCATCATTGGCGGCCTCTCGTTCCGCGAACCGCCGCAACTGCCAACCGCGGATCTGAACCAGTGCCTGGGCCCACTCGCTCGGCGTCAGCACCCGCCAGCGCTCCTCTGGATGTGGCCAAAGCCGCCGTACCCGGAAACTCTCAATATCTGACCAATTCGGGTTTGACGGATTGGCTAGCGGGGACGGCGTGTAGAGCGCCACGTAGGCCGGCACGTCGGCGAGCTGAGCCAGCCCGCGGATTACGCCGCATGGCTTCTCCTGGCCAATGTCTTGAGCTACCTCCACCAGCGCCAAGGGCAGTTTGCCGCGATGCTCGTATTCCGTGTACACAACGGAGTCCAGGTCTACCATCGTCAGCGCTTCGGCTTGTTCGGGCCGAAGGAATCGACGGATCGATGGCGCGCGGTGCCAGATGCCATAGCTCCGGTCGCGGGTGGGGTAGTGCTCGAGCCTCATGGTCAGCTCCATAAAGAATGCGCGCCGGCACTGCAGAGATTGGCGCAAATGGGGTTATGTTGTGTCTTCGAAAAACATGGTCCTCAGATGGAAGTTTGCGTTTGGTCGGTCCTGCGTGGAAACCAGAGGCTCTTTTCGGCCCGAGCGGGGCTGACGACTTTGCGGATAGCGAGCGAACTCATTGCTCACCTCCCGCAACCAGTTCGTCAAAATCGTCGCGCAACATGTCAAACATGACGCGCAGGTTCGCTTTGCTGTGGTCGGTCAACAGCTCAAAAGCCTCCCGGCCATCGGCGAACATGAAGTTGGCCAGCGCACTCAATTGGGCCACCACGGCTGGCAGGCGAACGTTAGGGGCGTTCATTTCGCACCTCCGCTGGCGATTTCCTCGACCAGTGACGCCAAACTGGCGAGCAGGTATGCAGCGTCGGCAACAGTGCCGCTATCGGCCATATCTCGCTCCGATGATTCTGCAATCAGCAGGGCAACGGCAGCCATGCCGCTCGTGATGATCGGCAGGTTTGACTCCGCGAGGAACATGGCACTGTAACGGCCAGAAGCAGCATTGCTGCAGATAGAACGGACCTTATTAGCATCCGATATCTCGGCCAGCTTTGCTTGAGCGTTGTTGGTATTCGGCATCACGACCTCCTGCATCCGGGGGATGGAAGCCTGCCGTCCTTCGATAAGGGAGGGGTGGCGGGCCTGACGGCGGGGTTGGCGAACCGGCGCACAAGGTACCGGCCAGCCCGAAGGCTGCCCCGCCCGACCCGCCTTTGATGAAGGCGCGCGCGAGCGCATGCGGATGAAAAAAGCCGCTCGAAGCGGCTGTCCGCCTTGTGCAATTCAGGTCGCCAAACCCGGTCTTCGTTGTTTCCGAAGACAACTGCAGTATAGCGAAATGCCCACGGTTTACAAGGGTTTGCAAACAACAAGAGCTGCAGCCCGGAAATTGCGGCCATTTTTGAGAGAAGACTACGCATGATCGCCCTCCATGATCTCTCGCGTTGAAGCGACTTGATAGCTCGCTGGTGCGATGAGCCACGCGTGAATATCCGCATTGCGATATACCGTGCAGCGCGCCGACAGCACCACGGGCTGGGGCGCCCGACCGACGAGGCAGAGCTTTCGCCAGGTCTCGCGGGACACCCCAACGAATGGCGCAATCTGCCTCCAACGGGAATGGCCATCGCGCGGAAGGATTCCAATATGCTCGTGCATGTCATTCCCCCAACGCGGCCAGCGCATCCTGGCCATAGACGCGCACCACCCACCGACCCCGCCCGTCGCCATGGCCCAGGTATGTGGAAACGGCTGACGCTGCCTCCGCTACCGTCGCGCCAGTAGCCATCAACCGCTCAAGGTGTCCTGTGGCATATGCGTACCGCAGGCTATGCGGAGCGCTCCGGCCCTCCATGCCGATCTGCCGTACGACGTAATGGTAGCGGTTCATAGCCTGCCCAAGACTAGGCTTCTGGATCAGCACTCCGCGGCGCTCGTCGCACAATGCGGTAGCGCGACGGACAATCTCCAACGCACGCGCACGGTCCAATGGAGGGCACCGTCGTGACCGGCCGCCCTTGGTGCCTCGGACAATATCGACAAAGCCATCCGTCAGGGGATTCGCCAGCGCCCGCTCCCAGCCTTTCAGTGCCTCGGGAGACATGATGGCCTCCTGGGCACGACACCCTAGCTCAAGCTCCAACTCAAGCGCGATAGCCACGCCCACATCCAGTCTTTGAGCAGATGCAAGGAAGATTGCGAATGCCTCCTGTGACATTGGGGTCTTCGTTCCGTTGCGGCTCGCGCCGGCTGCGCCCAGAGTCGCGTTGCTCATCTTATCGGCGAAGGATCGGCGGCCGATGCCCTCCAACGCGGTGCGCGCGTGGGCTAGGTTGTTTGCGATCGTGCGCGCAGATAGGCCTCTGGCCCGCATGTCGTCGGCCCACGCGAACAAATGCTTCTCCCTCAGCTGGCCAGTCTGGTGCAACTGGTACCCGGCGCACCAGAGGAACCGCGCAAAGCGCGCGAGTGCTTGCTCTCGCCCTTTACCGGTGAGGTTTGCCTGTTTTCCACGCGCACGGCGCGCGCAACGGCACAGGTCAGCCGTTAGTGAATTCTGGGACATACACACTCCAACTAGCCAGGTTAGAAGCTCGAGCTCAGATGCCCTCCAAAAACTCACGAAGAAGACGACGTAACAGCGTCGCCGCGGAGGGCAACAAAAGGAGAGCACGAGCCTCAGTCTGGTGAGGTCAGGAGTGTTCCGAGGCGGCAAGCCGACTCAGCCTGCAGCATCCAGCCGCCCCTAATAGGGCAGCCGGCCGCCGCGGGAGATCACTTCTCTCCGATTGCTTTCGTGAGTTGGCTTGTCGATCGACTCGGGGCGCCAGTCCCGTAGCCGCGAACTGCTGGGCTCCGGGTCGGAGCGCTAATAACGAGAAGGGATGACGAATCGAGGCGAGATGCGAGCCGGCGCTATGGAACTGATAGCGAATGGCTGCCTATTGGAGATGTGATTGCGCTGGGAAACCGATTGGCGCGGACAACTAAAGGATTTCTGGCTGGGAGTAGATGACCCAATGCGAACTCGATAGCGGAGCTACCAAGCGCACGTCGCAGGCAAGACGTAGGCGTCTGCACAGCCCGGCCCTACAGCAGGGCGGGAATTTCTAGGAATGGCTGCCGAACTTCACAGCTATGTCGATGCCTCTAGAGAGGCGAGTAACTGACTCAAGATTATGAGCCGTTTGCCTGGATTGCAAGCGTCGCAATGGATCACCCCTCGACAGTGGGGATGCCATCGGCACGCACATAAACATGGGAAGGCGCATCACTTTGGGAAGTAGCCTGCAAACCGTTGGTTTGCGAGAGTGCTGGTGTGGCGTCACTCTGTACGTGACGAGCCTCGGCCTTTTTACACCTCCCCGAGAGCACCGCAACTCACGCCCCACGCGAGACCTCGATTGCGAAGTTGAAGCGAAGAGTGGAGGAGATCGATGAGTTCATCATCGATATGGCGCAAGGAAACAAAGACACGGTTCACCGGGCATAGCGAATCTGCCCCCCGGTGTATTTCGTCTCGCTCCGAACACCAACGCGGAGGATAATCAGAGCTTTCAGGGTACCGAGCGCGGTGCTGCATGCTGACACTCGTGACGGTCCGCCGAAGGCACAATGCAACGCTCGCACTACGAGCCTGCCGATATCCCATGATCGATAGCCCAACCTGGGCGCAATTCTGCGCCTCTATTCTGCCCCAATCCGTTCCCCGCATGACAGACAGCGTGTCGAGCGTGGGGGCTCCAACTCTGCCCTACTGGCTTGAGGTCGTGAAGGCGCTCGCCCCACTGTTCTCAGCAATCGCAACCCTTGCAATTGGCGGTGTGGCCGGCTACATCGCCTGGAAACAGTGGGAGACCAACCGGAATAAGCTGAAGCTAGATCTCTTCGAGCGTCGATTGGCCTTGTACGAAGCCGCCGGCAACCTCATTGGTCACGTAATAGCCCAGGCGAGACCTACGGAGGAAGCAATGTTCAAGTTCCTGGATGGCACGCAAAGCGCCGTTTGGCTCTTCGACGAGGAGTTTGCGCAGTATCTGGGCTCGCTGTATCACAAGGCATCCATCCTTGCTTCGCTTCTGGAGCCCAGCGACCTCTTATACGAGTCACAGGAGACGAAGGATCAGCAGCGTGGGGAAAGAATGCGGCTACGCAAATGGTTTCTTGCGCAAGGCGATGAATTGAGGAATCGTGCCAAACCTTTCTTGGCTATCGCCCATTGACGTCAACTGGCGGCAGGCTCTCCACTCCTCAGAGCGACGAAGAGAAGCGTCGGGGCCGGGCCAGAATCGTGGTCGTTGATCCAGGCCGAGAAGCCGCAGTACGCATCGGCGTGCAGAACGCTAATCAAAGCCACTCCTATCAGAAGAACGCATCAGTCCGGCAGGCAGCGACCGATCAGATGTTGTGCATTAGGCACTCGTTGGGTTTGACGGCATATTGTCGTCGCTTGCCAACGCTGGCGCAAGAAAGGTCCCCAGAAGTTGCTGACTCGCCTCACGAACCGCCCCCGATGTGCAGGCATCGAAAGAATTTGGGGGTATGCAACGGGGTATGAATCGCATCCATCACCCACATATCCCTTATTTCATGCCGGATTACGGATCTTTTTCGATTCCTCTCTTCGCACCATAATTGAATTAAGCCCTTGATTCTCAAGGGCTTTTTTCTTTTCCGACGCCACCTTTGGCGTAGCGGGCGCAGCATGCCCCCGTCCTGCCGCACCGCATAGTCCACCCCCCATCGGAGAAAAGCGGGCCTTGCCAATATCTGGCAGCGCGCAATGCCGACATGCCGGTACGCACGGCCCCAGCCTTCGATATCGTCCGTGACGCCAATGACAGCCCTGATTCCCGCGTCGCCATTCCTTGGTAACATCCGGCTCCGGACTAGCACACAAGCCAGGACGGGATTCGCTGTCCCGGACAGATTCTATGGAGATCTCGCGGTGAGATACATGAAGGTATTGGCAGCAATGGCCTGCCTGGTATCGGCAGCCTGCACCACGCCCATGCCCCATGCCGACCGGCAAATGTCCACGTATGACATGGACACCGAGTACACGGTCGAGTACGTGCCGGACGGCTTCACACTGATGGTCAACTATCGCTATCAGCAGTTCACCGTGCGATCAAGCTCGGCAGAAGCGGCATGCAAGGCAACCCTGGCCAACGTGGCCAACAGCCTGGCGGAGCGGCGGCAACGGCAGATCGATCCTGTCGACGGGCGGCTCGTCAAACTCACCATCAGCAGGAGCTGGTCCGGCAAGGTGGCAGCCTGCTCCGCCACCGCGCCAATCACCTGGAAGCGCTGACAGCGAGGGGACAGGCTGCCCCTGTTGCAGGCACGGTCCTACCCCCGCCAAAGCCCCGCTTCGCCGCGGCAGCCTGGCCCACGCCGTTCGTCACGGCCATCGCCACGGGCGGGTGCTCTCTGCCAAAGACCGACAGCCTGCCCGGCCCCTGGCGGGATCGCCTTCATGGCGCGTAATCCGATGCCGCGCAATTGGGCTGACGGCCGCATCAGTCAAAGGCATTAAGCCTCGCCCCGATTCCGCCGTCCGTGCCTGCAGTGGAAACGCCGCCAACCCACTCCATGCACCGCAGGTCGCACACACGCGATCGCGCCCCTTTCTCCCTCCATGTCGCACGCGGGCGGACGGCCGCCATGACAGGGGCGGCGCGTTCCACCATGCCGGTGTGTTACGTAACGCGTAACACCTTGCCGTCGGTCGACGACGGGTTCCAGGGCGCTACCCCTTCCCTGCCGCATGCGGGCCCGATTCCCTCCAAGCCTTATCTGGCGCGGGTTCCGGCCTGGCTGGGCGGCCTCCCGTGCGCACCCGTCCACGGCTGGCGACGCTGATGGAATCCATGGCATGGCGTTTGCCTTTACTCCTTGCCAGGGCAGGCGCGGGGCGGCAGCACCGCACGTGACCGCGCCGGCCATCGAGCGCGTTGCCCGCGCAATGCCGGCACCGCACACAACCACAGGCAACGATGACAAGGCTGGGGCTGGACCAGCAGCAACGGCGCGGCGCCAGGCCGTTGCCGGGCGGGAGCGCCCTTTCGTCGTGCCATGCGCATTGCCGGGAGCTCACCTGAACGGGTCGACAGGAAGAACGAGAAATCGAATGACATCAGTTTTCAGCAGCGACGAACTCGACGCGTACTTTTCGTCCTACGCAGGCATGGAAGGTGGCAACATCGGCGCAGCCGTGTGGATCTGCGACAAGGAACCTCATCTCCTCGCAACCGCGCCAGGCGCCCCGCTGACGCCGCTGCACGAGCCACCGGCATGGGACAGCGCGTTTCGCGAACGGCATCGCCACGATATGCAGCGCTGGCAAACGCATCAACGCCTGGCCCGCATCATGGCGGCAACGCGGGCCGCGGTGCTGCGCGAACCGGTGCCAGAACTGGATTGGCGCAGCTACTTCGACCGGCATCTCTATGGTCCGCGGGGCTGGGAATTCAAGCTCAACCTCTATCCCTTGCCCAAGCCCCAGCAGATGGATCTGTCGCAGATCGAAACCTTCCGGCGCAATCCTTATCTCAGCCCGAACTGGCGCTATGTGGAATTCTGCCGGCAAGGCGGCCGCTTCCGCTTTATCGCCGGGTTGCGCAGGCGAGTCCACCCCAAGGTCATTCTCTGCACAGGACAGGCGGAAGAGGACGAGTTCCTGATGGCATTCGGCTTCGAGGGCGTGCCTTGCTCGGAGCACCGCCTGCAACCCGCCGACCTGGTCAAGACGCTGCGCGTCTACTCGCACGAGGGCACTCACCTGGTCATCTGCCCGAAAGTCGGCGGCCCTACCGGCATCAATTCGGACACGCTGCTGGACGCGATGGGCGCCTACCTGTCCGTCTGGCTCGATGCAGCCGATTTTCCCGACGCGCACGCAATGCGCGGCGAGTTCGCGGGCGGCGGCACCGGGCTGGCCTGGCGTCCCATGGCTCCTGCGCTGACCGCGTCGACTGCCGGCGCTCCCTCGTGAGCCGGGCGCATGCCGCACGACGTCCGGACGGCATGTGCCCGATGCCATGCCATGGCCTTGCGGGGCCTTCCACGGACACCCTGCGACACCACCTGAATATCCCGCCAGGATCAGCCAAGCAAGACAACTGACACGGCTAGCCCGAGGCAAAACTGCCGCCCCCCTGGCCAACCTCCGGCTGCGGGCAAACCCTTCCCCCTCCCCGCACGTTTCCCACCCGCCAAACGGCTGGCCCGAGCGAAACGTTTACAACCTCCCGGCTACCCCCTCTTCCATCAGCCTACGACGTTCGATTGATTGAATCGACGACGCCAAGGCACCAGACTGGTATCACGACAAATACAACGGCAGGCAGCCGATTCCAGGCACCCGTCAGACATACGACGAACCGGCCGGCATGCGCCCGGCACGGGTTCGCACTTGCTTCGCAACCGGGGAACACCATGCAGACCGCTACCACATAGGGCTGCCGGCGCAACGCCGGAATCGCAGGATGGCTGCACCCGCGCGCTGACCGCGCCGGGCCCGGCCAATCTCAGCCAAAACAAGAATAGAGGAAGCGGCCATGGATGCTTATCCAATCCCTGGTGCGGCGAGATATTGCCATTTTTCGCGTGGAGTCTTCGTGGTGCTCGCCCTGTGCGCATCGCTGGGCTCGGCACCGGCACGCGCGGACGAAGGTGCGCCGCCAGATGTCCCGGCACCATTGCCGGAAGTTTCTCCGGCAGTCCCGGCACCCGAGACGCCAACCCCGGCAGCAGCGGCGGCACCCGCGCCCGCGCCCGCCTTTGCGCGGCAGGTCTGGCTGAACGCGGGATTCCTTTCATACCACTTCAATCACGCAGCGCACTACAATGCGCAAAACTGGGGATTTGGCGCTGATTTTCGCGTCAGCGAGGACTTCACCTTGTCCGCGGGCGAGTACCGCAACAGCATGCGCTACCACTCGACCTACGCCACCGTGAGCTGGCAGCCCCTGCACCTGGGGCCGATCCGGATCGGCGCTGCGGTGGGCGCGGTGCGGGGATATCCGGACGTCAACAATGGCGGCTGGTCGCCGATGGTCGCACCGGTGATCAGTGTCGAGTTCGGGCGCGTGGGAGCCAATCTGATCTACGTGCCGACGATGCGGGGGAAGGTCGACGGCTGCATATCGCTGCAGATCAAGATACGGGTCTGGTGAATCTACCGGTCTCGTAAATCCGCCGCACAAAAAAAGACGCTACATGCATGAAGCATGTAGCGCTATGAAAAGGAGCCAAGGGATTAGGCCCCATCGGGAATACCGCCCCCGGGGTGAGAGCGGTATGTAGTCACTTTAGCGCTTGAGACAGTCGCGATCAGCCAGACTAATCTGATTCTGCACTGAGAAATTTCTGCAAGCGGCTGCGGTAATTACGCACGCCACGCCGCCGTCAGCAGCGCCGGCGTGTCCCAGGGGCCGGAATGCGGCCGGCGATCCTGGCCTACGGCTTGAAGGTATCGCCCAGCACCACGCCTTCGCGCCGCGGATCGGCGCCGCCCACCAGGGCCGGTGCGCCGCCAACGGTGGTGCGGATGATGGCGCTCAGGCCGCTCGATTGCGCGCCCACGTTCACCGTATGCCCCAGCGCTCGCAAGCCCTTGACCAGCGGATCGTTGTCGCCGGCCAGGCCGCCGGCCGGCACGCGCGCGTCCACGTTGGGGTGCTCGCCGCCAACGATCATGCTGACGTTGTTGGAACCGAAGTCGATCATCGACACGGCCTGCTGCGCGTCCATCTTCCAGTCCAGCGCGCCGACCAGCGTCTTGGCCACGTACTGGATGATGGTAGCGCCGCCCGGCGAACCCGTGGTCATGTAGAAGTCGCCGCGCGAGCCGTCGGCATTGCGCTTGAACACCAGCGTGGGCGCCATGGAACTGCGCGGACGCTTGCCCGGCTGCAGCCGGTTGGCGATAGGCGTGCCGAGGCTGTCCTTGGGGGCGGCGTTGAAATCGGTCAGCTGGTTGTTGAGCAGGAAGCCGTTGGTGAAGTGATAGGAGCCGAGGCCCGACTCGATGGTAGTGGTCATCGAGACCACGTTGCCATATTTGTCGGTAAGCGACAGATGCGTGGTGCCGTGCTCGTCCAGGATCGACGGCGCGAGCGGAACAGCACCCAGATTGCCCGCGGGGGCCGGCAGCGGCATCGAGCCTACGGTCGTGATCAGGTCCGCGCGCTGCCGCAGGTACGGCTTGTTCAGCATGCTTTCCCAGCTGCCGCCGGGCAGGCCGATGAAGTCGGTGTCGGCCACGTATTTATTGCGGTCGGCATAGGCCAGGTTGCCGGCCTCGGCCACCAGGTGCGCCCCGAGCACGCTCGGGCGGCCGCCGTTCTTGTCCATGCTCGTCGGCGCGTAGCGCGACATCTCATAGTTTTCGAGAATGCCCATGATCTGCGCCACCGCGATGCCGCCCGAGGAAGGCGGCGGCATGCCGCAGATCTCGTATTGGCGATAGGTGGTGCAAACCGCGGCGCGCTTCTTGGCGGCGTAGTTCTCCAGGTCGGCCACGGTGGTCACGCCAGGCGTGGTGGTACCGCCGTAGGTCGTCTGGATCTTGTCGACGATGGCCTGCGCGATCGGGCCGTTCTTGTAGAAGGCGTCGGCGCCCTGGCTGGCAACCGCGCTGAACACATTGGCCAGGGCCGGATTCCTGATGATGGTATTGACCGCGCGCGGCGTGCCGTCGGCGTTGAGGAAATACGCCGCCATCTCGGCATCGCGCTTGATATTGGCGACCGTGCCGGCGCCGGCGATCGACGCGGCCATGCGCGGCGGAATCGGGAAACCGTCGGTCGCCAGCTTGATGGCCGGCGAGAACAAATCCTTCCAGGCCAGCTTGCCGTGCTCGCCATGGGCAAGCTCCAGCACGCGCAGCGTGCCGGGCGTGCCGATGGAGCGGCCGCTGCGGATGGCGGTGGGCACGGGCGCGGTCGTGTCGGTCGCCGATTTCCATTGCAGATAGTTTTCGTCGGCGCCGGCCGGCGCCATCTCGCGTCCGTCGTAGGCAGTGACCTGCCTGGTGGCCGCATCGTAGTACATAATGAAGGAGCCGCCGCCGATGCCCGAGGATTGCGGTTCGACCAGATTCAGCACCATCTGCGCCGCCACCGCGGCATCCACCGCCGTGCCGCCGTTCTTCAGCACGTCGCATGCGGCCTTGGTCGAGACCGGGTTATTGGTCACCGCCATATAGTTCTTGGCGTAGACCGTGGTTTTGGGCGCGTAGCCCGTCGCGATTTCCGGGGCACCGGGCTCGCCCGGCAACACCACCGCTTCGCCGCCGGTGGTGCCGTTCAGCTCGCAACCCGCCACCGCGGCCGGCGTGACGGGCGTTGCCGGCGTGGTGGCAACCGGATCGTCGCCGCCGCATGCGCCCAGCGTTAGCGCCAGCGTGGCCAGCGCGATGGCGCGCAGCCCGCCCGGCGTCAATCCCGGGGAAATCGAAAGCACGGATGGGGCAACCGCTTCGTGTGCAGCTTTTAGCATATTCTTCCTGTCTTATGTGGGGGCTCGAGAATGTTCGACGCTTCCCTCGTCGATCGCCGCAAGCGGCCGTTCCAGGGGCAGGCCGTTGTGGCGAACGATCAACATAGACCGGTCATTCGACGTTCTGAATTGCTATATGTCTGTATTTACAGACAGGTGAACGCCAGTCATACTTCCGAGTGATGAAAGGTGCCCCAGGTGCAGCGCCAGCAGCTGCGCTGCCCTGGGCGCCTCGCCGGAATCCACCCGCTGATCGTGCATTGCAGGCTCGTCCCCGCATCGCAGACGGCGGAGGGCCGCGAGCGTCGCGGCGGCGCGCTCGCCGCGGTGCGCCTCGGGAAAGCAGGAGAAGAGCCCTCAGGCAGCCAGCACCTCGGCCTCCAGCATGCTGCCGATGGCCGCCTCCAGCGTGACCAGGGCTGCCGTCTTGGGCAGGCAGCAGCAGATGCCGTAACCCATCTCCGGCGCCGGCATGTGCAGCCACATATTGTCCGACAGCAGCAGCACCCGTTGCGCCGGCAGCATGCCGCGCAGCTTGCGCAGCAAGCGCCAGCCGCTGGTGACGTCGTGCGGCATGCCGAAGACCAGCAGCCCGGCCTCGCGGATGATGGACGAATGCACCGAGAGCTCATCGGGATCCACGCCGTCCACTCGCGCCACGCCCGGCATGCTCTCCAGCATGCGGGTCAGGCCGAGGCGCAGCAGTGCGGATTCGTCGACCACCACGGCGCGCAGCGCCGCCGCAGGGCGCGCTGCCGGCGCGAAGCCGGCCGCCGGCCGCTCCGACGAGAGACCCCGCGGTATCAAGCTTTCGACCCCTGCCCGGCTGCTGAATGCCACGTCCATGATTCCTCCTTCGTTTTGAGAACGGCGTCATCGAGGGCGCCTGCCGGGACATAGCGCAAGGCACGTGCCAGCCACGCGCGGCGCGTGCGCGGCATGCGATACGGGCCGCGCAGCCTTGCCGGGCAAGGGTTTGCTGGAATCGGGGAACGCGCTGCGCGGACCGGCCCGCGCAAAGGCGTGTTACGCGTCACGTAACGTGTTCCGCAGCGAGTTCCGCAACTTGCGCCCGGCGGCATGCCGCGAGGCAGCAGATTCGACTGCCGGTGGCGACGGAGGACGGAAGACTGCGGGCGGGAATCCGGCGGACCGGACGGTGCGGCAGCACGCCCGCAAGCGCGGCTCAGACCAGGGCGATGCGATCCTCGATCACGCGGATCTGGCCGCCCGGTTTGTCTTCCATGATCTTCATCGACTTCTGCCCTATCTGCACGCTGACCCCGCCGTGGATACGCCGGCTCACCTCGATTACCGCCTCCGGGGACGGGTGCAGTTGCTCGGCGAGTTTGGCCAGGCGAGCGTCGAGCTCGATCGCGTCGCGAGTCAGCTTGAACAGCGTGGCGCGCGCCTTCTCGCGCAGGTCGCCGACGGCTTTCTCGGGATTCTTGGCGAAGAAGCTGACCAGTTGCTGCACCTTGCCTTGCTCGGTTTCCAGCTGGCGCCGCCGGGCCTCGACCTCGGCCTTCTCGGCCTCCGCATAGGGATTGGTGCCGACCTGCACGATGGTGGCGGTGCCGGCGGACGCGCCAAGGGTGGCGGTACGCACAGCCAGCCGGGCCCGGCAGCGCCCGCCGGTGATATTGCCCTGGCCGGTCTTTGGACTGCCGGCGACGATGCTGTGCCCCGCCGCCACCTCGCTCTGGCGGATACCGCTTTCCACCGCGATGTCGGTACCGGCCTCCACCACCGCGCTCTCGATAAAGCGCGCGTGCAGCGAGCCCTTGCAACGTACCCGCGCCAGCGCCGCGGCAGAATCGCCGCCCTGGTGCGAGCCCTCGGCCTTGCCGATGATGCCGCCCTTGACCACCACGTTGCCGCCCGCCTCCACATGGGCGGCCTCGACGGTGCCGCTGACGATGACGTCGCCGGACACGCGTACGGTCATCCCGGTCTTGATATCGCCGCTCACCCGCAGGGTGCCGTCAAAGCTGACGTTGCCGGAGTGCATGTCCACCGCTTCCACATCGACCACCGGGTTCACCGATACCCCCTGCGCCGAGAGCACAGGCGAGCCGGAGATCGCCGCCAGCAGGACTTCCGGGTCGGCCGGATCGGGAGCCACGCCGGTCAGGCCGTCGGCAAAGGGCGGATCCGCGGCAGGCACCGCGGCCACGGCCTTGCCGAAGACATCGATGCCGTCGAGGCCCTGGCGCGCGGGAATGCGCCGCATCAGCGGCGTACCGGGATTGACCAGCAGCAGGTTGCCGAGATCGCGCAGGTCGATGCGGCCACTCTCGTCCTCGGGCGCGAGCGGCTTGCGCGGCGCCAGCAGGCTGTCGAAGCGCGCTGGCGTGCCGGACTGCGGCGCGCGGCCCGCTGCAATTTCCAGCCCGTCGCAAAGACCGGCCTCGACCGCGCCGCGCAGGGCCTCCCGATCCGGCTCCGCCACCACACCGCGCTCCGCCAGCGCCGTGCGGATATCGTCCCGCGTCACCGCGCGCCCGCCCTGGGGCGGCAGCAGGTTCAGCCGCACGCTGAGGCCGTCGCTGCTCACGGACAGCTCGAAATACCCGTCTGTCAGCTCACCGATCAGCGCCTCGACCGGCGGCACGCCCTCGGCGGCACGCTGGCACTGGGAGAGAAACGCACTGATCGCCGTGCTGTCCAGCTTCGCCTCGGCCCAGCCGCAGCCGGCCAGTACGTCCTCCAGCCCGGCCCGATCTGGCGGCAGCCGGCCCGCCGTGGCAGCGAACAGCGCACGCAACTGCCGGGTGCCTTCCTCCAGCCTCACCTGCAAGCCCCCTGTCGCTTGCGCCGTGTTTGCCGCCGCTGCTGCCTCTGCTGTGTCTTGTCCCCGGTTTTCCATTCGGTTCACCCTTTGATGGATCGTGTCCTGGCGCATGGCCCCCGTCCGCCGCGCCGCTCGCGGCCCCGGCCTGGCGCACCGTCTCGCCGCCGTGCCGCAATGCGTCGGCACCGGGCCAGGAAGCACGGCGCTATGGCTGTCGATGGCTCATCGGTGTATGCCGGACTGGCGCGGGCGCCTGGCGCTCGGGGCCGGATGGGCAAGCCTGGGCCGGGGTATTTGTCGCGCGCCGCTGGTTTATGTCATTTTTGGCGCACACAACACCAACGGCCGCCGCTGCGCAAACTTGAGCGGGGCGATTGCGATCCGCCGGCCACGGCACCACCCCAACCCAACCCCGGGGCGAAAAATGTACACTTCTGCCCATCGACGGAATGCCGCGCCGCAACACCGCCGCCACACCACCGCTATACAAGAGGATCACAGATGATTGTGCGAGACCGCCCATCGGGACTCAGGCTGTTCCTGGTCCTGCGAGGCTCGATCCTGTCCCGTATCTGGCGCGTGCTGCTGGTGAACGTGCTGCTGGCCATCGCCGTCACCATGACCCACGGCGCGTTCTTCCAGCACAAGGTCACGCTCACGGCGATTCCTTTCACGCTGATCGGGCTGCCGCTGGCGATCTTTCTGGGTTTTCGCAACACCGCCGCCTACGACCGTTTCTGGGAAGGCCGCAAATTGTGGGGCGAACTGGTGCTGCGCAGCCAGAACCTCGCGCGCCAGTGCCTCGGCCTGATCGCCGCTGCCGCCCCGCAGCATCCCGGCACGCCCGACGACACCCGCGCACGCATGATCCGGCGCGCCATTGCCTATGCCTACGCGCTGCGCAACCGCCTGCGCGGCGACAGCGCCGATGCCGGCCTGGACGCCGGCTGGCTGCAGCCGGACGAGCACCTGGCCCTGCGGCACAGCGCCGATGCGCCGGCCTTGCTGATGATGCGCATGGGCGAGGATCTCGGCGAGTGCGTGCGCCTGCAACGCGTGGACCCGTGCCTGGCCGCGGCCATCGACGGTACGCTATCGGCCATGGTAGCCACGGCGGTGGCCTGCGACCGCATCCGCAATACGCCCATCCCCTTCTCCTACACGCTGCTGCTGCACCGTACCGCCTACCTGTACTGCTTCCTGCTGCCGTTCGGGCTGGTGGATACCATCGGCTTCATGACCCCCTTCGTGGTGGGCATCGTGGCCTATACCTTCTTCGGCCTCGATGCGCTGGGCGACGAACTGGAGGAGCCGTTCGGCACCTCGCCCAACGACCTGCCGCTCGATGCGCTGTGCCGCACCATCGAGATCGGGCTGAAGGAAGCGCTTGGCGAAACCGACCTGCCGGCGCCCCTGGCGCCGGTGGATTACTGCCTGCGCTGAGGTGCCGCGGGCGCCGCCGCCGGCATGCGCCCGCTGCGCCACTCACCCGGCGCGTCCCGACTTTCGGTAAACTGCCGCTGTACCGGCGCAGCGTCGTCCGGCTTTGGCGCACGCCTCACCGCTTTCCCCCAGGTTCGAACATCCCAGATGGCCCAGAAGTCACCGGCGTCGAAGACGCCCGCCGCACCGGCATCCAGCCCCCACGAAATCCGCCCCGGCCAGTCGATCGAGCTGCTCAAGGCGCTGCATATCCTCACGCGCGACGGCAAGATGAACCAGGACAGCCGCCGCAAGCTCAAGCAGGTCTACCACCTGTTCCAGTTCATCGAGCCGCTGCTGCAGGATCTCAAGCAGGATCATGCCGACGTGACGCTGGTCGACCATGGCGCCGGCAAGTCCTACCTGGGCTTCATCCTGTATGACCTGTTCTTCAAGGAACAACTCGACCAGTCGCATATCTACGGCATCGAGACGCGCGAGGAACTGGTGCGCAGCTCGCAGGAACTGGCCAGCCGGCTGGGCTTCAAGGGCATGTCGTTCCTGAACCTGTCGGTGGCGGAATCGATCGCTTCCGGGCAACTGCCGCCCACCGTCGACATCGTTACCGCGCTGCACGCCTGCAATACGGCCACGGACGACGCCATCCGCTTCGCACTGGAAAAGCGCGCCAAATACATCGTGGTGGTGCCTTGCTGCCAGGCCGAAGTGGCCGGCGTGCTGCGCAAGAACAAGGGGAAGCTGCTGGCGGGCAATCCGCTGACGGAGATCTGGCGCCACCCGCTGCATACGCGCGAGTTCGGCAGCCAGGTCACCAATGTGCTGCGCTGCCTGCAGCTTGAGGCGCACGGCTACCAGGTCAGCGTGACCGAACTGGTGGGCTGGGAGCACTCGATGAAGAACGAGCTGATCATTGCGCAGTACAAGGACCTGCCGCGCCGGCGCCCGGCCGAGCGCCTGAACGAAGTGCTGCAAACGCTGGGGCTGGAGGAAATGCGCGGGCGCTTTTATGCGCAGGAGCCGGCCGCCGAAGCGGCGGATGCCGCTGCCGGCTGAGGTCGCCCCCCTCCCCTCGCCGCCGGCGCTGCCAGCGTCCCGTGCACGCGCCGTCCTCACGGCGCGTTTTTTATTCCCCGCCAGCCTCGCCCATCAGCTTGCGCCAGCCGTCGTGGCCAAGCCGGCGCATGGTTTCCTGGTTGCGCTCGTAGATATCCGCCGCATCGGGAAAGGCCTCGACGGCGCGGGCGATGCTGTCTTCACGCAGCAGGTGCAGGATAGGGTAAGGCGCGCGGTTGGTGTAGTTCTCGATATCCTCCGGCTCGCTGCCGCCGAACTGGTAGTCCGGATGGAAACTGGCGATCTGCAGGATGCCGTCGAGGCGCATGCTCTTGAGCAGACGCTCGGCGAAATAGAGGAAATCGTTGTAGTCGAGAAAATCCGCCAGCGCGTGCGGCACGATCAGCAGGGTCGTATCGATCTCGGCCGGATCGGCCTGCGCAAGCGTGCGCAATTCGGTTTCCAGGCCAGCCAGCAGGCCCTCGGTGCCGGTGGCATCGCTCACCACGTAGCGGATCTGCCGCTTCACGTGCACGGCCTTGGCAAAGGGACACAGGTTCAGGCCGATCACCGCGCGCACCAGCCATTGCTGGGTGGCATCTACGACGGACTGGCTGGATGGCGAAGCGGTAGGCATGGCAATGAAGGACGGCGCTAAACCATCATTTTAGCGCCCGCCGCGTGCGCGCCCGCGGCGGGCCAATGCCACTCAGCGGCGTGGCCCGTAGATCTGCCGCGCCAGCGCCTCGGCCTGGCGCATCGCCCCGTCGCGCTCGGCTGCCCCCAGCTTGCCGCAGACGTACTCCAGGTTGGCGTTATCCAGGTCGGTGACATGGCGGTCGCCGGACAGCACGATGACCTTGCGCCACATGCAGGCCTTGGCGCGGTCGCGCTCCAGCCCCAGGCAGCCGGATTGCAGGCAATAGGACAGGTTGCGCTGGGCCAGGAAATCGCCGCGCATCGCCTTTTCCTGCAGCCCTTGCGCGGTTTCCTGCGCATGCACTGCCTGCCCTCCCGTGAGCAGACCCAACAGCACCGGCACGAGAACTCGCGCTGCGGAGAAACGCAATGACAGGAATGGCGGCAGGGGCATGGGAGACGGCTGGAAAGCGATGGCGCGCGGGAAGAAAGCGATGAAAACGGGGATATTAACAGTTGCCGCTTCGCCACCGCCCCGCCCTATATAATCCGATCCGCCGCCCGGCGCCTGCCCTGCCACGATCGACAGATCCCCCGGATTCAAGCCATGCCTGCTCCCACCGCCCCCACCTCCACCGCCAGCATTGCCGTCATCGGCGGCGGCCCCGCCGGCTTGATGGCGGCCGAGGTGCTGGCGGCGCGCGGCGTGCGCGTGGATCTGTACGACGCGATGCCATCGGTCGGCCGCAAATTCCTGATGGCCGGGCGCGGCGGCATGAACCTGACCCATTCGGAAGCGATGCCGCCCTTCCTGGCGCGCTATGGCAGCCGCAGCACGCAGATCGCGCCCTTGCTGGCGGGCTTCGATCCGCAGGCACTGCGCGACTGGGTGCACGGGCTGGGCATCGACACCTTCGTCGGCAGCTCGGGCCGCGTCTTCCCCACCGACATGAAGGCCGCGCCGATGCTGCGCGCATGGCTGCACCGCCTGCGCGAAGCCGGCGTGCAGTTCCATATGCGGCATCGCTGGCTGGGTTGGGAGGACGCGCAGGGAAGTGCTTCAGGCAAGCTACGCTTCGCCACGCCCGACGGCGAGCGGCTGGTGCAGGCCGGCGCGGTGGTGCTGGCGCTGGGCGGCGGCAGCTGGGCGCGGCTCGGTTCGACGGGCGCCTGGGTGCCGCTGCTGGCCGCGCGCGGTGTGGGCGTAGCCCCCTTGCGCCCCGCCAACTGCGGTTTCGACGTGGCCTGGAGCGAGCACTTCAGCACGCGCTTCGCCGGCCAGCCGTTGAAGGCGGTCGCCATCGGCCTGCGCGATCGCGATGGTGGCGAGCACTACCGCCCGGGCGAGTTCGTCATCACCGCGGGCGGCATCGAGGGCAGCCTGGTCTATGCGCTGAGCGCGCCCATGCGCGACCTGCTGGAAACCACCGGCGAGGCCGTGATCCAGCTCGACCTGGCACCCGGCCTCACAGCGGAGCGCGTGGCCGAGGCGGTGCAGCGCCCGCGCGGCGCGCGCTCGCTGTCGAGCCATCTGCAAAGCAAGCTGGGTATCACCGGCGTGAAGGCCGGGCTGCTGCGCGAATGCCTGTCCAAGGAAGAATTCGCCGACCCGGCGCGGTTGGCCGCGGCGCTGAAGGCGCTGCCCGTGCGCCTGCTGCGCGCCCGCCCGCTCGATGAAGTGATCAGCAGCGCGGGCGGGGTCGAGTTCGAGGCCCTGGATGCGCAGCTGATGCTGCGCGCGATACCGGGCGTATTCTGCGCCGGGGAAATGCTGGACTGGGAAGCGCCCACCGGCGGCTACCTGCTGACCGCCTGCTTTGCCAGCGGGCGCGCGGCCGGGCTGGGCGCCGCGGCCTACCTGGGCGCCGGGCCCGCCGAGAACGGTTGATAACGGCCGATCACGGCGGGCCCGGCGCTCAGGCCGGCTTGCCGTTGACGATGCTCAAGGCAACCGCCTCGGCCACTTCGATGCCGTCGATGGCCGCGGAGTAGATCCCGCCCGCATAGCCGGCACCTTCGCCGGCCGGGTACAGGCCTTCCACATTCATGCTCTGGTAGTTGTCCTTGCGGCGGATGCGCAGCGGCGACGACGTGCGCGTTTCCACGCCGGTCAGCACCGCATCGTGCATGGCAAAGCCGGCGATCTTCTTGTCGAGTTCCGGCAGCGCTTCGCGGATGGCCTCGATCACGTAGTCGGGCAAGGCGGTGGAGAGATCGGTCGGCGTGACGCCCGGCTTGTAGGACGGCTCGACCGAGCCCAGCGCGGTGGAGGGCCGCCGTGCGATGAAATCGCCCACCAGTTGCGCCGGTGCGTTGTAGTTGCGCCCGCCAAGCTCGAACGCGCGCTCTTCCCAATGCCGCTGGAAGGCGATGCCGGCCAGCGGGCCGCCGGGATAATCCTCGGGCGTGATGCCCACCACGATGCCGGCATTGGCATTGCGCTCGGCGCGCACGTACTGGCTCATGCCGTTGGTCACTACCCGGCCCGGCTCCGAGGCCGCGGCCACCACCGTGCCTCCAGGGCACATGCAGAAGCTGTAAACCGCGCGGCCGTTGCTGGCGTGGTGCACCACCTTGTAGTCAGCGGCGCCCAGCAGCTTGTTGCCGGCGAACTTGCCGAAACGGCTGCGGTTGATCATGCCCTGCGGATGCTCGATGCGGAAACCCAGCGAGAAAGGCTTGGCCTCCATGAACACGCCGCGCGCATGCAGCATCTCGAAGGTATCGCGCGCGCTGTGGCCCACCGCCAGGACGACGTGATCCGCTTCCAGGTATTCGCCGTTGGACAGCTTGAGGCCGCGCACCTTGCCGCGCTCGATGTCGATATCCTCGACGCGGGTCTCGAAGCGGATCTCGCCGCCGAGCGCGAAAATCTCGGCGCGCATCTTCTCCACCATGCTCACCAGGCGGAAGGTACCGATGTGCGGGCGGGCAAGGTAGAGGATGTCTTCCGGCGCGCCGGCCTTGACGAATTCGTCGAGCACCTTGCGGCCGTAGTGCTTCGGGTCCTTGATCTGGCTGTAGAGCTTGCCGTCGGAAAAGGTGCCGGCCCCGCCTTCGCCGAACTGTACGTTGGACTCCGGATTCAGCACGCTCTTGCGCCACAGGCCGAAGGTATCCTTGGTACGCTCGCGCACTTCCTTGCCGCGCTCCAGGATGATGGGCCTGAATCCCATCTGCGCCAGGATCAGGCCGGCCAGCAGCCCGCAGGGGCCCATGCCGATCACCACCGGGCGCAGCGTCGTGCCCGGCGCGGGCGCCTGCGCGACGAAGCGGTAGGCCATGTCCGGCGTCACGCTCCAGTTCGGCTTGCCGGCCATGCGCTTGATTGCCGCGGCTTCGTCCTTCACCTCGATGTCGATGATGTAGGTGAGCTTGATATCGGAGCGCTTGCGGGCATCGTGCGCGCGGCGGAATACGGTGAACCCGGTCAGGCCATCGGCCTTGACACCGAGTTCGGCCAGGCGCGCGAGCACCACGGCCTCGAGATCGCTCTCGGCGTGGTCGAGCGGGAGTTTGACTTCACTTAGACGTAGCATGGGAACCTGGAATTCTGCGGCCGGTGGGTCTGGCCCTGCATGGGGCGCGGACTGCACTCTGGGTGAGCGTCGGGCTGGCCGGACCGCAATTTTATAGTTTTTCGGGCGCCGCGCCCCATTCTCTGCCCCGAGGCAGCGAAATTGTGAGATCTTCCGCACCCCGGCAGGCCGCGCGCGCGCCCGGAGCGCACGCGCGGCCCATTGCCAGACCAGACAACCCAGGAGTAAGAACAGATGATCGATGCATTAGTCAGCGGCCGGCTGCACGGCCACGCCAGCGAACGCACCGGCCAGGGCGGCAGCCAGTTTGTCACCGCCAGGCTCAAGGCTGCCATCAACGATGGCGACACCGTGATCGTCAACGTGATTGCGTTTGCCGACAAGGTGCGCGCGGCGCTGCTGGCGCTGGAGGACGGCGAGTCGGTGGCGCTATCGGGCAGCCTGACGCCCAAGGTCTGGACCGACAAGAACGGCGACACGCGGCCGGCGCTCGACATGGTGGCCCATGCCATGCTGAGCGTGCACGACGCCAGGGACTGAGGGCGGCCCTCGCCGCCAAGGAGGCACCTCCCCGCCTCAGGCCTGCAGCGGCACGGGGAAGGTGAGATCGCCGAGCTGGGGCGGGATCAACGTCAGCCCCTGCGTCTGCGCCAGATGGCGCCTTATGGCGTCGCGATCCTCGGTATAGCGGTCATACAGCATCACTTCGCCACCGTAAGCGCGGGTGGCGTCGACTCAGCGCCGCGCCGGCGCCAGCCAGCGGCGCCACCAAGGGCGGGGGACGCTCGCCTGCAGCCGCAGCGTCGCCGCACGCCGGGCCAGGACTTCCACCCAGCCGGCCGGCAACGCCACCACGCTGCCGGCCGGCAAGCGCTGCGGCTGCCGCCACATGGTGCCGGCCAGCCAGCGCGGGGCCTCGGACAGTTCCACTTCGCCCTCCAGCACATAGAGCGTCGTGCCTGCCCGGGCATGGAATCGCAACACGCGGCTGCTTTCGAGGTCGAGCGTTTGCCCTTCGGGGCCGCTGCCGCCCTGCGCGCCGCGGGCGGGCTGATTGGGCTGGACGGCGGGGATGACCGGGTCTGAACGGTAGCTTTGCATGATGCCGGCTCACTGGCTTTGACAGGGTTCCAGACTACCGGGCAGCGCCGGACCTCAACAGGCACACGCCCGCACTGCGCGAGCCATAACAGAGGCGTATCAAGCCATCTGTTACGATACAGAAGCCCCTGATCTGTATCTGTTGCGACGGCTGCCGCCGCGCCACCATGCCGCATGGAATCCGCCCCGCTCTATCGCCAGCTCGCCCAGCATTACCTCCATGCCATCGAAACCGGCGCCCTGAAGCCCGGCGATCGCGTGCCTTCCGTGCGCACCCTGATGGAGCTGCACGGCGTCAGCCTGTCCACCGCGCTGCAGGCATGCCGGCAGATGGAAAGCGACGGCCTGCTCGAGGCCAGGCCGCGCTCGGGCTATTTCGTGCGGCATGCCCGGCACAAGCCGCTGGCGCCGATCGAGGAACCGGTCGCCAGCCTGCCGGACCCGGCGCAATACGTCGGCATCCATGAACGCATCTCAGCCATCACGGCGCGCGGGCACCAGCAACCGGTCCAGGTGAACTTTGCCGGCGCTTGCGGCGCCCCGTCGCTGTATCCGGCGGAGGCCCTGCGCAATGCCGCTGCGCGCGCGCTGCGGCGCTACCCGCAATTGTTCGGCAGCGCAGCCGACGCCGAGGGGCACCCGGCCTTTCGCGCCGTGCTGGCGCGGCACGCGCTGCGCTCGCGCATCACGGTGGCGCCCGAGGACATCCTGGTCACCCACGGCTGCACCGAAGCGCTCAACCTGGCCTTGCGCGCGGTGGCGCGCCCGGGCGACGTGATCGCCGTGGAGTCGCCCACCTACTACGGACTGCTGCAGATACTCGAGAGCCTGGGCATGCGGGCGCTGGAGATCCCCAGCAGTCCGCAGACCGGCATCTCGCTCGAAGCGCTGGAACTGGCGGCGCAGACCTACGACAACATCCGCGCCGTGGTGGTGGTGCCCAACCTGCAGAATCCGCTGGGCAGCATCATGCCGGATGCCAACAAGGCGCAACTGGTGGCGTGGTGCGAGGCGCGCGAGATCGCGCTGATCGAGGACGACTGCTTCTCCGCGCTGGCCGACGGCGACGCGCCGCTCGCGGCCCTCAAGTCCTGGGACCGCAACGGCGGTGTGATCCATTGCGCCTCGCTGCACAAGATCCTGGCCCCCGGCATGCGGCTGGGCTGGATTGCGGCGGGCAGGTGGCAGGCTCGCGTGGAAATGCTCAAGTACAGCCAGTCGCGGCCCAACGAACTGCTGGCCCAGATCGCGGTTGCCGAATTCATGGGGTCGGGTGCCTTCGAGCGCCACCTGCGGCGCCTGCGCGAGCAATTGCGCAACCAGCGCGCGCAAGTGGCGCAGGCGATCGCCGCCGAGTTTCCTGCCGGCACGCGCGCCTCGAACCCGAACGGCGGCCTGCACCTGTGGGTGGAGTTGCCCGGGCCGGTATCGTCCGAAGCGGTATTCGACCAGGCGATGGCGGCCGGCATCCGCGTGGTGCCAGGGGTCATGTTCTCCAATTCCAACCGCTTCGATCATTTCCTGCGGCTGAACTGCGGCACGCCGTATTCGCCGGAAATCGAACGCGCGCTGCGCAAGCTCGCTGCCGTGGTGGCGCGCGCGGCGGGCAGGCCGCAGCCGCCGGGCGACGCCCAAGGCAGCCAGAAGCGGCGCCAGGCAACGATTGCGGGCACGGCATAAAGCGCCGCTCCCGTCGCCGCGCGACACCGTTCGCGCCTCCGATCGCGCCGTTCATCGCAGCACGCTGGGCGGCGGCGGATGGTGCAGGCAATCTGGCGAACATTGCCAAAACCGGCAAACCGCGTTCTCCAGGAGTCACAAGATGCCGCACCCTTCCCTCCCGCTCGCCATCGACGCCGCTGGTTCCACCCTGCGCCTTTGCGGCGCGCGCCGCGCAGACCACGCGCACCGCCAGGGACGTGCGGAGACCAGGGCCGGCCATGACGCGGCAAGCGACGCCGGAAGCACGAAACATGACCAAGGACAAAGCAGGCGCCCCCAGCTTGCCGATACCATCGGTACTGTTTCAGAGCACCTTCAGACAGACATGACGCATCCCCAAACCGCGCGCGGCGGCAAGCTCGACGAGCTCCGCGCACTGGCCTCGCATCTCACCGCCGGCTCCCTGCTGCAGGCAGTCACGCTGCAACTGATCGCCGAGCAGGAACATGCCGCACGCCGGCAAGCCACGCTGGGCGCTGCCGCCCTCACGCCCGCCTCCTGAGCCGTCCGTCCGTCTGGCAGCAAAAGCAGCAATCCGCGCGCAGCATCGCCCGCGCCGGCGCGGTAATCTGGTGTCCCGAATCGCGAATGCCCCACGGCAGTTCGCCGCAACCTCGCTCAGGACACCCGAGGGCATGAAAGCCTCCACCGAAACCAGCTACCGCCAGCGCATCGCACGCGTGGTCGAAGCCATCGCGGCCGATCCCGCCGCCGAGCACAGGCTCGACAGCCTGGCCGCGCTGGCTGCGTTCTCTCCCTACCATTTCCACCGGGTCTATCGCGCCGTCACCGGCGAAGCGCTGGCCGACACCATCCGCCGCATCCGCCTGCACCACGCAGCCAGCCTGCTGGTCGGCTCGAACCGCCCCGTGGTCGACATTGCCGGGGCAGTCGGCTACGACAGCGCGCAATCGTTCGCCCGAGCCTTCCGCGAGTTCACCTCGCTGAGCCCGAGCGAGCTGCAGCGGCTGAGCCAGGGCTACGGCGCCGGGCCCGGCGCCGTGCGCTTGCGCAAACTGCCGCCGCTGCAACTGCTCGGACTGCGCCATCAGGGCCCTTTGTCCATGATTCCCCATACGTTCCGCCGCCTGGCGGCACTCGCGACGCAGGCGGAATGCTGGCAGGGCCGGGCGCCCGCAAGCCTGGCAGGCGTTTGCGAAGGCGACCCCGAGAGCGACGCCGGCTTCAGCTACTTCGCCGGATTCGTCCAGCCGGGCCACACCGGCGCCGCGGGCGGACTGACGGCGATGACCGTCGCCGGCGGCCTCTATGCCAGCTTCACCCTGCGCGGACCGCATACCCTGATCAACGCCACCTGGGAGATGTTGTTTTCGGCCTGGCTTCCCGCCAGCGGCCACGAACCCGACCACCGGCCCGCCCTGGAGCTGTATCACAGCGAACCCGGCACCTTGCCCGCGCTATGCGAGACGGAACTACTGCTGCCGGTGCGGCCGCCCGCCGCCACCCGGGGCGTCCCCGGTTGACGCAGCCAGCCGGGCCCGCCTCCAATATCACGCCCCCCTTCATCCAACGACCCGCCATGCGCCACGCCTCCCGACCTGTCCTGTCCACCCGCTTTGCGCCATTCCTGCGCGGCTGCCTTGCCCTGGGGCTTGTGCTGTCGGGCCTCGGCCTCGGCAACGCCCATGCCGCAACAGGCTTCATGCGGCTTCTCGTCCCGGTCGGCAACGACGTGCCGCTGGAGGTCGGCATCTGGTATCCCGCCGACGCCACGGCTGCCCCGCATGCACCCGGGCCATTCGAGCAAGAGCTTGCACCCGGGGCGGCGGTGGCCGGCACGCGACTGCCCCTGGTGCTGATCTCGCACGGCACCGGCGGCAGCCTCGGCAGCCATCGCGACACGGCCCAGGCGCTGGCGCAGGCCGGTTTCGTGGTGGCGGCGCCGACCCACACGGGGGATAACTACCAGGACCTGAGCCGCGTGGCGCGCATCGCCGAACGACCGCTGCAGGTCAGGGCAATGCTGGACTACCTGCTGACGCAGTGGCCCGATCATGCGCGCATCGACGCACGCCGCATCGGCATCTTCGGCTTCTCCGCCGGTGGTTTCACCGCACTGGCGGCGATCGGCGGGCAGGCGGACCTGGGCAAGGTGGGACCGCACTGCCAGGCGCATCCGGACGAATGGTCATGCCGATACCTGCGCGACCATGCCGATACTGCCCTGCCGCCCACGGCGCGGCCGGCCGCCGACACGGGCTGGGACCCGCGCCTCAAGGCCGCAGTGATCGCCGCGCCGGCGCTCGGCTATGCCTTCGCCCCGGACGGGCTGGCCCGGGTCCGGGTGCCGCTGCAACTGTGGCGCGCCGACGACGACCGCATCCTGCCCGAGCCCGACTTCGCCGACGCGGTGCGCCAGGCGCTCCCGGCCGCCCCTGAATATCACGAAGTTGCCGGCGCAGGCCACTACGATTTCCTCGCCCCCTGCACTGCCGCGCAGGCTGCGCTGGTGCCGGAGATCTGCGTCGAGGGCGCAGGATTCTCGCGGGCGCGGTTCCATCGCCAATTCAACGCGGAAGTGGTGGCGTTCTTCCAGCGCACGCTGGCGGCGCCGAACGCTACCGGCAAGTAGCAGGCCGCTGGGCCGGATCCGCTCCCCGGCCGGTGCCGCCCCGCGTGGCGTGCGGCCCGGTCCGCCGCCATGGCGTTCGTGTTTTTTGCCACACCGCCCCATTTTCAGCCGGGCTGCCCTATGCTATCGCCGTAGCGCGCATGGCAACGTACCGGGCCGAGAGCCCGGGCAGCACCAAACAAGTCATGCCGCCTGCGCGCCAGCCGGCCAACCTGCCATGGCGCGCTCTTGGGAAACAGGGAGAGACCGCCTTGAAGGCCGCATCGCACACACAGGACCTTGACGACAATTACCGTACCTTGTTCCAGCTTGCACCCGTCTCGCTATGGCTGGAGGACTTCAGTGGCGTGCGCCGCCATTTCCAGGCGCTGCGTGCCCAGGGCATTACCGACCTGCGCGGCTACCTGCGCGCGCATCCACGGGAAGTGGCACACTGCTCGGCACTGATCCGCGTGCTGGACGTCAACCGGCGCACGCTGGCGTTGTTTCGCGCCGCCGACCTGTCCGATCTGGTGGCCAATCTCGACACCGTCTTTCGCGACGACATGTTCGACCAGCACGTAGAGGAACTCGGCCAGCTATGGGACGGCGGGCAGCATTTCTCAAGCCAGACCGTCAACTACACGCTGGAAGGCAAGCGGCTGGACATCCGGCTGGAAGCGACCGTCATGCCCGGCTTCGAGGAGACCTGGGAGCGCGTGCTGCTATCGATCGAGGACATCACCGCGCAGGTCGCCACCGAGCGCGAGCTGCGCCGCAGCGGGCAATATGCGCTGGGCTTGTTCGAGCATTCGCCGGTATCGCTGTGGGTCGAGGATTTCAGCGCGGTCAAGCTGCTGCTCGACGAAGTCCGCGGCGCGGGCATCACGGATTTCCGCACCTTCCTCAATGTGCATCCGGACTTTATTTCGCGCTGCATGCAGGAGATCCGCGTGCTGGACGTCAACCAGCAGACGCTACTGATGTTCAGCGCGTCGAGCAAGCAGGAGCTGCTGTCGCGCCTCGGGGATGTATTCCGCGACAATATGCGCGTCCAGTTCGCGGAACAGTTGATCGATCTCTGGAACGAGAAGCTCTGGCAGCAGCGCGAGGTCGTCAACTATGCGCTGGACGGCCGCGCGGTGGACGTGTTCATGCAGTGGTCGGTATTTCCCGGCCGCGAAGCGGACTGGGACCAGGTACTGGTATCCCTGACGGACATCACGGCGCGCAAGAAGGCCGAAGCCTATGTGGAGTTCCTCGGCAAGCACGATGTACTGACCAAGCTCTACAACCGCGCCTACTACGAGGACGAACTCGCGCGCCTGGGCCGCAAGGGCCCATGGCCCGTCAGCGTGATCGCGGTCGACCTGAACGGGCTGAAGCAGGTCAACGACCAGCTTGGCCACGGGGACGGAGATGCCCTGTTGCGCCGCACCGGCGAAGCGCTGAAGAAGGCGGTGGGAGACCAGGCCTGCGTTGCGCGGGTGGGCGGCGATGAATTCATGGTGCTGCTACCGGCGCGCGACGAGCGCGGTGCTGCCACGGTGGTGGAGCAGATCCATCAGGTGGTCGAGCTCAACAACCAGTTCTATCCGGGTACGGCGCTCAGCCTGTCGATCGGCACCGCCACATGCGCCGCAGGCGAACGCCTGAGCGATGCCGTCAAGCTGGCCGACACCCGCATGTACCAGGCCAAGCGCGCTCACTACGAGGCCCTGGACGACGAACAGGAACGCCGGCGGGAATAGGACGGCCTGCGACGGAAACGGGGGGAGAAGCGGGAAGGGCCGGCAATGCCGGCCCTTCCCGTTGCGCGATGCACCCAAGCCTGCGCTACAGGTAGACGATCAGCGCCACGCCCGCGGCGATCAGGCCGAACTTCACCACGTAATACGCCGGGCGGCTCCAGGCCTTGAAGCGGCGGCGATACTGCCCGCCCAGCCAGACAATGCGGAACAGGCGGTTGATCACGCCGGTCTGGTCGGACTCTTCGTTGGGCGAGCTGGCCGCGGTCATGACCTTGCGGCCCAGCCAGCGGTTGACCTTGCCGGCCCAGCCGAAGCGCATCGGACGCTCGATGTCGCAGAACAGGATCAGACGGTTGCTGTCGCTCTTGTTCTCCGCCCAGTGCAGATAGGTTTCGTCGAACACCACGCCCTCGCCATCGCGCCAGCTGTGGCGCTCGCCGTCGACCTCGATAAAGCAGCGGTCGTCGTTCGGCGTGGCCAGGCCCAGGTGATAGCGCAGCGAACCCGCGAACGGATCGCGGTGCGGATTGAGCTTGCCGCCGGGCGGCAGCTCGGCGAACATCGCCGCCTTCACGCTGGGCAAGCCGCGCAGCAGCTCGACCGTGCGCGGGCACAGGACCTCGGCCGACGGGTGGCGGGCCTCGTACCACTTCAGGTAGAAACGCTTCCAGCCGTACTTGAAGAACGAGTTAAAGCCGGCGTCGTCGTTCTTGTCGGCAGCCTTGATCTTGCGCATGGCCGTCAGGGCCAGGCCTTCATCGCGGATCTCCGGCCAGGCGGCGCGGATCCTTTCGAGCTCGGGAAAGCGCTCGACCGGAATGTAGGGCGTGCGGGGGACGCCCGAGAACATGTACATGAAGCAGTTGATCGGCGCCACCAGCGCCGAATGGTCCAGCAACTGGCGCCAGATGCGCAGCCTCACCTTGCCGCGGAAATGCACGTACAGGATCGCTCCCAGGTACGCCGCGACGATTATCCACTTGATCACCCGAAATCCTCCATGTCAGCAACACCGCGCGTCGTTGCATTCGCGGGCAACAGCACGGCATCCGGGGGCGACGAAAACCGATAGTGTATCGAAACGGGCAGCGCCCTGCTGAATGAGATCGAGGCGTCACGCAACAGTTCGCCAATCTGCCAATCCGCCACATAGGGCTGATCGGCTGGCCAAGGGACGCTGCGCCTCAGGGCGTGCCGCGCGATTGCCGGGCGATACGGTCGATCAGTGCGCTGGCATCGTCCGGCAAGCCCTGCAGCGTCAGCAGGCGTGCGTTGAGCACCATGTTCTCCAGCACCAGCTTGGCGGTCGAGGCCCACATGGTGGCCAGCAGCGCGTCCACCGGCATGCCGGCGGACTCCATCGCGCTGGAACGCTGCGCCACCAGCCGGCACACCAGCCCGCGCAATGTCGCATCGTCGAAGGGCAGATCGGCATAGTCGATCGGGTCTTCCTTTTCGACTTCGGCCATCAGTTGCAGCAGCATGTCTTCGGTCATCGGCAAGCTCCCAGGAAAAGCGCGAGAGGACATCGCAGGCGCACGGGATCCGCACGCCCCTGGAGAGCAAGCTAATCCCCGGGCATCGCCTTGTCAACGCGGCGCGCGATCGACATCGCGGAAACGGCAACGACGCCCACGCCCCCCCTGACCGCCACGTTGCGAGATTCCATGACTCAGGGTAAGCGATAGACAAGACCCATCGATCGGCACTGAACAAAGCGTGTAAGCTCCGGTCTTATCTGCATCATTAACAAAACATTAGCGTCATGACCGAGCGTCTGTTGTCAGCCATGCGTCAGTACGCGTGGTTCGGTGGTGTCAAGCACCACGTGGTCCAAGGCGTGGAAGCGCTGGCCACCTTGCTCAAGTCTCCCGCAGTCGCGGCCCGCGCAGTGGCCGCCATCGTTGCCGAAACCGAACAGGGCGTGCAGGTCTGGGTATCCTATTTCGGCAAGCCGATGGATCCGCATACCACCTATGTGTTCTGGCCTGGCCGGGCGCTCAAACCCGCGCGGCGGCGCGTTGCCGTCGTGCCCTTGCCGTCGCAGCACCGGGATCGCAGGTAGCCCTGCGGCACCGCCACGCGCCCGCTGACGCCAGCCGGGCGCCACCGGCGCCGGGCTGGCACCTGGCGCCGCGTTCCGCTTTCCTCTTTATCATCCCTCCCACTGTCCCACTGTCCCGCCGCCCCTTTCCCGCGCCCTTCCGCCATGCTTCGATGCGTACCCTTGCGCCGTCATGGCAGCGGAAGAAGTGCACTATCGTCAGGCATCCGCCCAGCGCCGCAGCAGGTTGTGATAGACGCCCGTGAGCCCGACCACGGCGGGCTCCTTATGGCCCATCGCCTGCGCTACCCGCTGGATCTGCGTATCGAGATCGAACAAGACTGAACGCTGTCCCTCGTCGCGCACCATGCTCTGAATCCAGAAGAACGACGACACGCGCGCACCGCGCGTGACCGGGCTGACATGATGCAGGCTGGTTGCCGGATATAGCACCATATGTCCCGCCGGCAATTTCACGCGCTGCTGTCCGTAAGTGTCTTCCACCACCAGTTCGCCGCCGTCGTAGTCCTCGGGCGCAGTCAGGAACAGCGTGGCGGAAAGGTCGCTGCGAATGCGGAAATTGGTCCCGCGCAGGTGGCGGATGGCGTTGTCGATATGGTTGCCGAAGGCGTGGCCGCCCTCGTAGCGGTTGAACAGGGGCGGATAGACCTTGAGCGGCAGCGCGGCTGAGATAAACAGCGGATTCGCCCCCAGCGCATCCTGGATCAGATCGCCGGCCTGGCGCGCAGCCGGCGAGCCCTCGGGCAACTGCAAATTGCGCTTGGCCAGGGCCGACTGATGCCCGGACGTGGCATTGCCGTCGGTCCAGTCGGCTGCGTCAATCCAGGCACGGCATTGGGCCACCTGTGTCGGTGTCAGCACATCCGGGATCTGCAGCATCATGTTTTCTTCTACCTCGGCAAGACGATTTGGCTGGCCGGCATCCGCCGGCCGTCAGGATCCGACAACACGGCGGGTAGCTCGGGCAAGCCGCGATTGTAAGAGAAAGCGCCCCGTCACGGCAAATACGAATCATTAACATTTATCCGAGCTTGACATGGCGCAAGCCCGGCGGAATTCCCCCGCGAAACCGGGTGCTGTCGCCCGTGCCCGGACATCCCTCAAGCATGCGGCCCACTACAATGAATCCTATCCCCCCACTTTGCCAAGGAGACGGAAATGGCCGAACCGGTACACGACGAAGCGCTGGTCAACCTCTACCTCGAGCAGATTTCCGCCTTGTCCATCAGCGCCTTCGACGGCGCCGATGTCGCGGAGGAACTGGATCAGTTGGTACGCGAGGCCATTGGGCAATGCGGCGCGAGCAAGACGGCGCCGGCGGGCAACAACCTGAGCGTGCTGATCGAACGGCTGGCGGCACGCGCCGAGGCCGCGGCTCGCGAGGGGCAGCCGCAGGTGCGCGACACCTTTGCGCGCGCGGCGGAACTGGCCCGGGCGCCAGCCTGAATTCCGGGCTCTGGCCTGGCCCTGCATGGCCGGGTGCGCGACAATGAACTCCGTCGCGGGTAGCGGTCTCCAATCGTTGTCCGGCGGCACCTGCCGGATGTGCTCCCCGGTACGCTCCATTGCCGAAGTCAACGCCCATGCATCGCATCCTGCTCCGCCTGCTTCTCGCTTTTTCCCTGCTGTCGGTGGGCGCATGCGTAGGCTATCCCTACTACGATGGCTATGACGACTACCCCCTGGCCTACAATCCCTACGGTCTCTATGAGGGGGGCACGGTCTATCCGCCTGCGCCGCTGGGCTACGGCTACTACGGGTATCCGTGGCCGTACTATGGCGGTTTCTACGGCGGCGCGGTGTACTACCGCTCGGGTGGCTATGGCTATCGTGGCCCAGGCTGGCACGGCTATCCCCGCCATTACGGCGCGGGCCGCGCGTACTACCGTGGTGGCAGCTGGGGCGGCTCTGGTCAGCGAGGCGGCCGGGGCGGTGGCCACGGACGTCGTTGAGCATCGCGACATCGCAGCCCGTGCATAGCCAGGTGCGTGCGCAACGCAAGCTTCCGCCGAACTGGAACGGCTTCGACTCTGTAATTCCTGAGGGGTGTTTGTAAAGCAGGGCCAGAACGGCCAGGAGGCAAAACCGGAAGAGATACTGGTTGCGGGGGCAGGACTTGAACCTGCGACCTTCGGGTTATGAGCCCGACGAGCTGCCAACTGCTCCACCCCGCGTCCGAGAAGTGAGATTATGTAACATCTGGCCCGGTATTGCAATCGTTTTGTGCAATTGTTTTATTACGCCCTCATGAAAAACCTGCTATCCGGGCAGACCGCGGAGCAACGCGAAGCCCCGCGCATGCACAAAGACGAATGAAGTGGACATATCACGACGTGATGCGTGGTGTTGCGCATGGCAACGCCACAACGGCAAGGCACTCGCCTGCCCCGCCCGAAGACAGGCGCGTATGGCAAAGCGCCCCGCCGCCCCGCCACGTCTGCGCACAAGAGCCGTGTGCCGCAAATAGGCCTTTTCGCGAAATGGCAATCGCAGCGAAAAAGGGCCGGCGCTAGCCCTCCACCGGCCCCAGAAGCCTGTCGACCAGATGATAGGCCGCGCTGAAGGCAGCCACCTCCGCCGCGTGCCGGGTGGCAAAGCGCGCGCCATCGCCCGACAAGCGCTCGGTGTCGCCGGCATCGGACGGATCCGCCCCCTCCTGGCAGACCCTCACTTCGTATCGCCACTGGCCGACATCGCCGACGGTCGCAACGCCATCGTCGCGCTGCGATGACACCAGGACGTAGACATCCATGCCCCGATATGCCTCCACACGCCAGTCTGCATTGCTCATGGGATCCTCCCGGGTTATCCGCTGCCAGCACGACGCTCGAGCGTCGGTCTTGCGCGGCTGCGTCCGCTATGCGCCTGAACCAGCCTAGCCCGTCGGCATCGGACCCGCAAGGCGGCACACGCCGGCATGCCTACGCAAGCGGGGGCGCAGCGCGGTACGGCACGGCACGCCAGGGGCTGGCCGGATCGTCCAGGCAACGCTGGCCGAACAAGAGATGCCGCTTCAGGCCGGTGCCGGGCCCGCCCCACATCGCACGCCCCAGCAGGTAGCTTCCCGCGACCGCCTCCCAGGACTCCAGGTGCGCGAAGACCATTGCCGCCGCGCGCTCGATCACGGCCCACGCCTGAGCCTCGTTCTGCATCCCGCAGTCGTAGGCCAGCCGCGCGACATGGATGGCGCGGCCGATGTCCCAGGCCAGCACGCCACGCGCGAGATCGGCGCCCGAGGCGACAAAACGGCTCGCGCGCAGCGCCGGCATGGCGCGCTCGAGGTTGTCGACGCACAGGGCAAGGTGCACGGGATCGAAGACATCGTCCAGCAGCACGATCTGACGCTCGCGCTCGGCGCGCGGCACCGCGAACAGGATCCGGCAAACCTGCGGGTATAGCGCGCGATGCCCCTCCTCGAGCAGCCAGGCCAACGTGCCGCGCGCCTCGCCGGCGGTATGGATATGCCAGGCACTGGCGAGCGCCTCCGCCTGCTTGCGCGGATCGGCACCGGAGGCAAGAGCGTCGACCTTCAGACTCAAACACTGGTCGTGCAGGAGGCCCACCAGCAAGCTGCGCGTGCACGCGGCGCCGGCGGGCGCCGCGCCGTCTGCGGGCATGCCATGACCGCGCTCGCCCGCCCGCGGATTTGGCCGGTGGCCGGGGCCCGGCGGCGGCAACGCCTTCAGGGCCCGCCGCTTGCGGCCGCGGCCTGCCGCACCGGCCAGCAAGAGCAGCAGCGAGGCAGCAACGAGCCATGGCAATGATCGCATCGCAGGATTCCCTCGAAGGAGTGGGCGATCGCTTGGCGTGGCAAATCGGGAAAATCCGCAAGTTTGCGGCAAGCACAGGGCAAGTACCAGGCAAGAGAGCGATCAGGCCAGGAATGCGCATCGGGATGACGCGCTCCGGATCAAAGCTTAGCGGCCGGGAGTACCGCAGACGATGAGACACGTCTCAATCGAAGATCCCCCTGCGGCGCGGGCATGCGCCGGACGCCGTAGAATGGTCGTTACTTGGCGAATGGAAGCACGGAATGAAAAAGGGCTTCCATTTCTGGAAGCCCTTCTTTTATCGGTGGTGCGGCTGGCAGGATTCGAACCCACGACCCCTTGGTTCGTAGCCAAGTACTCTATCCAACTGAGCTACAGCCGCACTCGAGAAAAGAGATTATAGCGAACTTTCAGCCTTTTGGAACCCCCTGGCCCACATTTTTTTGCTTTTCCTTGGTAGAGGCTTCGCCTTCCTATAATGACAGCCCGTAGATGTGATCCAAACCATGAACAAGGCATTTGTCAAAGAGTCGTCCGGTGACGAGGATGACGACCTTCCGGAAGGCGCGACCCCGTTGCCGCCCGGCAGCAAGAACTACATCTCGGCGCAAGGCTACCAGCGCCTGCGCGACGAACTGATGCATCTCATCGATGTTGCGCGCCCCGAGGTGGTCCAGATCGTCTCATGGGCGGCATCCAACGGAGACCGCTCCGAGAACGGCGACTATCACTACGGCAAGAAGCGCCTGCGCGAGATCGACCGCCGCATCCGCTTCCTGACCCGGCGCCTGGACAAGGCCGAGGTGGTGGACCCTTCACTGCAGGGGGACAACGATCAGATCTTCTTTGGCGCCACGGTCACCTATGCGAACCAGGCGGGCGAAGAAACCACCGTCACCATCGTCGGCATGGACGAGGTCGACCTGGATAGCAACCACGTGAGCTGGATCTCGCCGATCGCGCGCGCGCTGATCAAGGCGCGCGAGGGCGATACCGTGCCCTTGCGCACGCCGAACGGGGTCGAGCAGATCGATATCCTGGAAGTCCGCTATCCCGAGCGGCAGGCGGCGCAGCCGGGCCGGGCCTGAGGCGCCGGCCCGCGGCGGCGTCAGCCGTCGTTGCGGTCGCGGAAGATGCGGATCACGTCGGGATTGCGCCTGAGCGCCCGCATCACATTGGCAAGGTGCAGGCGGTTCTGCACCTGGATGATGAACTGCATATAGGTGGCCTCCTGGTGGCCGCCCTCCTGCTGCTCCATCGCCACGTGCGCCACATTGGCGTCGGCCGAGGTCAGGTCCGCCGCCACGCGGGCGACGATGCCCTTGACGTTGTGCACCATCACCTTGATCGACACATCGAAGGCCCGCGTGGTCTTCTTCGCCCACATCACGTCGATCCAGTGCTCCGGATCCTTGCTGTGCAGGCGCTTGGCCACCTTGCAGTCCTGCACGTGGATCTGCAGCCCCTCGCCCTTGCCCAGGTAGCCGACGATGGAATCGCCGGGAATCGGCCGGCAGCATGCCGGGAAGATCATCGACATGCCTTCGTCGCCGGTGATCGGCACCGCCGGGGCTTCCTCGCCGGCAAAGGTCTGCACCGCCGCCAGGAGCGCGCTGTCGACGTCGCCGGACAGTTCCTGCAGCAGGATCTCCATGCGCTTGGCCACCACGGCGGGCACGCGGCGCCCGAGCGCCAGGTCGGCGAAAATGTCTTCGCGTTGCTTGTTGCCGGTCCACTGCACCATGCGGTCCCACACCGACTGCGGCAACGCCTTGAGTTCGATGCCGAGCTGGCGCGCTGACTGCTCCAGCAGGCGCTCGCCCAGCTGGATGGCCTCGTCGAGCCGGGTGGTCTTGAGATAGTGGCGGATTGCCGCGCGCGCCTTGCCGGTGCGCACGAAGGCCAGCCAGGCCGGATTCGGCTTGGAGTACGGTGCCGTCACCACTTCGACGATATCGCCGCTCTTGAGCTCGGTGCGCAACGGCAGCAGCTCGTTGTTGATCTTGACCGCCACGCACTGGTTGCCGAGGTCGCTGTGCACGGCGTATGCGAAATCGAGCGCGGTGGCGCCGCGCGGCAGCGCGCGGATATGCCCCTTGGGCGTGAACACGTAGACCGCATCGGGGAAGAGGTCGATCTTGACGTGTTCGAGGAATTCCTGCGAATCGCCGGTCTGGCTCTGGATATCCAGCAGCGACTGCAGCCACTGGTGGGCCTGCTGCTGGATATTGTTGGCCTGGTCGGCCTGGTGCTTGTACATCCAGTGCGCCGCCACGCCGGCTTCCGCGATCTGGTGCATGTCGCGCGTGCGGATCTGGAACTCCACGGGCGTGCCGAAAGGGCCCACCAGCGTGGTGTGCAAGGACTGGTAGCCATTGATCTTGGGAATGGCGATGTAGTCCTTGAACTTGCCCGGCATCGGCTTGTACAGCCCATGCAGCGCACCCATCGCCATATAGCAATGCATCTGGGTTTCCACCACCACGCGGAAACCGTAGACGTCGAGCACCTGCGAGAACGACAGCTGCTTGTCGTGCATCTTGCGGTAGATGCTGTAGAGCGTCTTTTCCCGCCCCGACAGCTCGGCCACGATGCCCGCGTCGGCCAGGCCCTTCTGCGCGGCTTCGAGAATGCGCTTGACCACCTCGCGGCGGTTGCCGCGCGCGGCCTTGACCGCTTTCTCCAGGGTGGCATAGCGGAACGGCGAACCGACCTTGAAGGACAGCTCCTGCAGTTCGCGGTAAGTGGTGTTGAGACCCAGCCGATGCGCGATCGGCGCGTAGATCTCCATGGTTTCGAGCGCGATCCGGCGCCGCTTTTCGGGCGGCACGAAATCGAGCGTGCGCATGTTGTGGGTGCGGTCAGCCAGCTTGACCAGGATCACCCGCACGTCGCGCGCCATCGCCAGCAGCATCTTGCGGAAGCTTTCCGCCTGCGCCTGCTCGCGGCTCTGGAATTCGAGCTTGTCCAGCTTGGTCAGCCCATCGACCAGTTCGGCCACCTTGGGACCGAACTTCTCGGCCAGCTCGCTCTTGGTGATGCCCTGGTCTTCCATCACGTCGTGCAGCAGCGCCGCCATGATGGATTGCACATCCAGCTTCCAGTCGGCGCACAGTTCCGCCACCGCTACCGGATGCGTGATGTAGGGCTCTCCGCTCTGGCGATACTGGCCCAGGTGCGCCTCGTCCGAGAACTGGAAGGCCTCGCGCACCAGCGCCTGGTCGGCGGGCTTGAGATACGCCAGCTTCTCCATCAGCCGGGTGATCGAGATCACCTGCTGGCGCGGCGGCACTGCCGGCTGCGAAGTCGGGCCGAAGAAGTGACGGTAGGACTGCGCCAGCACCGCGTCGATAAAGAGCGCGTCGCCCGGCGCGGCCGCTGCCGCGCTCAACTCGCTTTCGGCCGCCGCCTGGACCGCCCTGCCCTTGCCCGAGCCCATGGCGGGCGCGACCCCGCGCTCGCCGACAACATCGTTGCCGAGCGGATCGGGAAGGTTGGGGGCACCGGTGCGCGCCGTCACGGTCGACTGACCGGACCCGGCGCGCTTGCGCTGAACGGGAGGCAGGGCATCGCCGCCCGCATCACCAGGCGCTTCTCCGCGCGAACGCTCCGGCGCGGCCAGGGGGCTCGCCGTCGCGGCAGGAAAGGAAGGCTGGGAGGAAGACATGGGGGCGGCTTCTGGAATCCGGCTGGGTATTCAAGTACTCGAACAGGTACGCTGGCAGAGTCTGAATGCGAAGGTACGCGCTGCGAGGATTGGCCACGGCCGCCCGAAAATCAGGTCGGTACCTTCTTGAGCATCTCGATGCCGATCTGGCCCGAGGCGATCTCGCGCAACGCCACCACGGTGGGCTTGTCCTTGGCCTCGACCTTGGGGGTGTGACCCTGCACCAGCTGACGGGCCCGGTAAGTTGCCGCGAGCGCGAGCTCGAAGCGATTCGGGATGTGTTTCAGACAATCTTCGACGGTAATACGCGCCATATCAAATCCACCTCGGGACAAAACCTAATGCGATGCCGGCTATTTTACAGCACGCGGCAAGAAACGTTCCCGCCGCGCTCCGGCTCAATGAATCCCGAGCTCGATAAAGAGGTCGGTGTGACGGGCCTTTTGCGACGAAAAACGCAAACGGGTAGCGCGGATCACGCTGCGCAGCTGCTCCAGCGCATGGTCGAACACCTCGTTGATGATGACGTAGTCCGACTCCGATGCGTGGGCCATTTCGCTGCCGGCAGCGAGCAGCCGGCGCACGATCACGTTGGGCTCGTCCTGGCCGCGCTTGTTCAGGCGTTCTTCGAGCGCCTGCAGCGACGGCGGCAGGATGAAGATCTCCACCGCGTTGGAAAACCGCTGGTGCACCTGCTGGGCGCCCTGCCAGTCGATCTCCAGCAGCACATCGTTGCCCTGGGCCATCTGCTGCTCGATCCAGACCCGCGAGGTGGCGTAGTAATTGCCATGCACCTCCGCCCACTCGAGGAACTCGCCGCGATCGCGCGCGGCACGGAAGGCGTCCACCGTGGTGAAGTGGTATTCGCGGCCATCCTGCTCGCCGGGACGCGGCGCGCGCGTGGTGTGGGAGATGGACAGGCGGATGGCCGGGTCCTGCGCCAGCAGCGCGTTGACCAGCGTGGACTTGCCGGCGCCGGAAGGCGCCACCACCATGAACAGGTTGCCGGGGTAGGCCGTGTCGATGGCGATATGGGACGACGTTTCACTCATGATGATGATGATTATTCCAGGTTCTGAATCTGTTCCCGCATCTGCTCGATCAGCAGCTTGAGCTCCATGGAGGCATCGGCCAGCTCCTTGGCGGCGGCCTTGGAGCCCAGCGTGTTGGCTTCGCGGTTGAGCTCCTGCATCATGAAATCCAGCCGCTTGCCGACCTGCCCGCCCTTCTTGAGGATATGCCGGGTTTCGTTCAGGTGCGCCTGCAGGCGCGACAGTTCCTCGGCGATGTCGATGCGGATGCCGTAGACCGTGGCTTCCTGGCGGATACGCTCGCCGATCTCGTCGCGGCTCATGGATGGCATGCCGTTCGGTGCCACCAGGTTGAAGGCTTCCTGCAGGCGCTCGGTGAGCTTTTCCTGGTGATGCGAGATCAATTGCGGGATGGTTGGCGTCAGGCGCTCGACGATGGCCAGCATGGCCTCGATGCGCTCTTCCAGGGTGGCCTTGAGCGCTTCGCCCTCGCGGCGGCGCGCTTCCAGCAACTGGGCCAGCGCTTCGCTGGCCGCACCCGTCACGGCCTCGCGCAGCGCATCCTGCGACAGCTCGGGCTCGACCAGCACGCCGGGCCAGCGCAGGATCTCGCCCATGCGCAGGGTGCCCGCCGCGGTGAACGTGGCCGCGACCGTAGCCTCGACGGAGCGGATCTGCGCCAGCAAGGCGTCGTTCAGCGCCAGCGTGGTGCCGCCGGCGCCGCCATCGGCGCGCTGCAGGTTGATACGGCATTCCAGCTTGCCGCGCGACAGCTTCGCCATGAGCATTTCCCGCAACGCCGGCTCGAAGGCGCGGCACTCTTCGGGAGCACGGAACAGCAGGTCGAGAAAACGCGAATTGACAGTGCGAAATTCCACGGAAACGGAAGCCGTCCTGCCGGTGGGCGCGCCGTGCGTGTCCGTCAGTGGCGCCTGGCGGGTAGCCAGGCCGTAGCCTGTCATGCTGTGGATCATTGGATAGTCTCGCGAAATGGCCATCTGGCCGCATGCGCTCAAGCGGCCGGCGGGGCTGACAGCCCAGCAACCACGCCGTTTGAACGCCGAAAAGAAAGCCCAAAAAGGCCGCTATTGTGTTCTTTACAACTCAACGATTAGTCAGGACAATCCGGAGGCAATCCAGGTTCCCAATCCTATGACAGAGTCCAAGGGCGCATCACCTCCAAAGAGCGCACCGCTGCCCATCGGCACGCTGCTGTCCAGCTATCGTATTGTAAAGAAGTTGGCCAGCGGGGGGTTCAGTTTCGTCTACCTGGCCACCGATGGGACCGGCTCCCCCGTAGCGATCAAGGAGTACCTGCCGTCCTCCCTGGCACGCCGCAACCCCGGCGAACTGATCCCCGTGGTGCCCGAGGAAAGCGCGGCGTCGTTCCGGCTTGGGCTCAAGTACTTCTTCGAGGAAGGCCGCTCGCTGGCGAAGATCTCCCATCCCAGCGTGGTGCGCGTGGTGAATTTCTTCCGGGAAAATTCCACCGTGTACATGGTGATGAACTACGAGCTGGGCAAGACGCTGCAGGAACACATCCTGCAAGCGCGCCAGCAGGGCCGCGCCAAGGTGCTGCGCGAACACTTCATCCGCAAGGTCTTCCACGACCTCATGAGCGGCCTGCGCGAGGTGCATATCCACAAGCTGCTGCACCTGGACATCAAGCCTGGCAACATCTACCTGCGCGAGGACGAGTCGCCCATCCTGCTGGATTTCGGCGCCGCCCGCCAGATACTGACCATGGAAGCGGCGCGCTTCCAGCCCATGTACACGCCCGGCTTCGCCGCGCCCGAGCTGTACGGCAAGCACTCCGAACTGGGGCCCTGGACCGATATCTACAGCCTGGGCGCCACACTCTATGCCTGCATGGCAGGCATGCCGCCGCAGGAAGCCAACCAGCGTGAAAAAGACGACCGCATGGCGGACGCCATGACGCGGCTGCGCACCAGCTACACCGACGGCCTGGTCGACCTGGTCGAATGGTGCCTGCGCCTGACGCCCTCCGAGCGGCCCCAGAGCGTGTTCCGCCTGCAGAAAGAGCTGCGCGAACAAAGCAACGCGCTGGGCGAGCAGGCGGCAGCGCCCGCCGCCGCCCCGGCCGCCGAACGGCCCATTGCGAGCCGGTTCCTGACGCTGCTGCGCAAGCGCGAAGAACCCGCCACGGCAATCCGGGCCAAACAGATCGATTCAGGCGGCGAATAAGGCATAAAATGGCCGGCTCCCCGCCTCTTGCGCGCACCCTGCGCAGCGCCCTCCGCCGCCATTACCAACTATGATGAAAGCCGTCGCCCCGCTGCCCGCCCGCGCGCTCTGCCGCACCGGTCCGCAGATGGCGCCGCCGTCTCCCAAGAACTGATTTACCTACTGCCAACATGCGATTCTCCGTCTACCAGGAAAGCAGAAAAGGCGGCCGCCGCATCAACCAGGACCGCATGGGCTATTGCTTCACGCGAGACGCCCTGTTGATGGTGCTGGCCGATGGCCTGGGCGGCCATGCGCTGGGCGAAGTCGCCGCGCAACAGGCCCTGCAGACGCTGGCGCGCCAGTTCCAGGCCCAGGCCCGGCCCGCGATCCGCAATCCTGCCGATTTCCTGCAGGACACCATCATGCTGGCCCACCGGGAGATCCATCGCTATGCCGAGGCCAACCGGCTGGCCGACGTGCCGCGTACCACCGTGGTCTGCTGCCTGGTCCAGAACGGCCAGATCCACTGGGCCCACGCGGGCGATTCGCGGCTCTACCTGGTGCGCAAGGGCGGCCTGCTGACCCGCACGCGCGACCACTCCAAGATCGAGAACCTGCTGCAGCAGGAGCGCGTGCTGCCGATGCAGGTGGCCAACCACCCCGAACGCAACAAGCTCTACAACTGCCTGGGCTCGCCCAACCTGCCGCTGATCGATATCGGCGGCCCGCTGCGGCTGGAACCCGGCGATGTCGCCTTGCTGTGCTCGGACGGGCTGTGGGGCAGCATCGAAGAACAACTGCTGGTCGAGAAAGTGACGCACCTGTCCGTGGTACACGCCATTCCCGACCTGATCGAGCAGGCGCTGCACAATGCGGGCGACGGTGCCGACAACACCACCGCGATCGCCATGATGTGGGAACTCGACGCCCATCCCGCCACCGAGGAATCGGTCGCCACCGAGACCCTGCCGCTCAATACCTTCACCACCTCGATCCTCGAGAACAACGGCGGCGATACCGACCTGCTGTCGGAGGAAGAAATCGAGCGCTCCATCGCCGAGATCCGCGCCGCGATCGACAAGACCAGCAATTTCATGCGCTGAGGGCCTGCCCGGGCACACACCGGGCGCGCTCCGGGCTGCGGTCCGGCATATCGCGGCGAGCTTCGGCAAGATGTACCGCCCGCGCCGCAAAGGTGCGGGAATTTCGCCGCCGCGCCGGCCCCGGCCGCGCGCCGACGGGCACGAGCGGCGCGGCGGCGTTAAAATCCCATCTCTGAACACCTTTCCCGAGAAAAACTCCACATGCGACCGAGCGGACGCGCTGCCGATGCGCTGCGCCCTATCACCCTGACCCGACACTACACCCGCCACGCCGAAGGCGCCGTCCTGAGTGCCTTTGGCGACACCAAGGTGCTGTGCACGGCCAGCGTGCTGGCCAAGGTGCCCCCCCACAAGAAAGGCAGTGGCGAAGGCTGGGTAACCGCCGAGTACGGCATGCTGCCGCGAGCCACCCACACCCGCTCCGACCGTGAAGCCGCGCGCGGCAAGCAGACCGGCCGCACCCAGGAAATCCAGCGCCTGATCGGCCGCGCCATGCGCACGGTCTTCGACCTGTCCGCGCTTGGCGAGTACACCATCCACCTGGATTGCGACGTGCTGCAGGCCGATGGCGGCACCCGCACCGCGGCCATTACGGGCGCCTTCGTGGCCGCCCACGACGCCGTCTCGGCGATGCTGCGCGAAGGCCAGATCCAGGCCAGCCCGATCCGCGATTTCGTAGCCGCCGTCTCGGTCGGCATGGTGAACGGCGTGGCCGTGCTCGACCTGGACTATGCCGAGGACAGCAACTGCGACACCGACATGAACGTGGTGATGACCGGCAGCGGCGGCTTCGTCGAAGTGCAGGGCACCGCCGAAGGCGTGCCGTTCAGCCGCGCCGAGCTCGAAGCCATGACCCGCCTGGCCGAGCAAGGCATCGCCGAACTGGTGGCACACCAGCGCCGCGCGCTGGAACTGGCCTGATACGGTGGAAGCGATGCAACGCCTGGTTCTCGCCTCCAACAATCCCGGCAAGCTCGGCGAGTTCGGCACGCTGCTGGCGCCGCTCGGGTTCGAGGTGATTCCGCAGGGACAGCTCGGCATTGCCGAGGCCGAAGAGCCCTTCGCCACCTTTGTGGAGAACGCCCTCACCAAGGCTCGCCACGCCAGCCGCCTGGCGGGCCTGCCCGCGCTGGCCGACGATTCCGGCATCTGCGTCGACGCGCTGGATGGCGCGCCGGGCGTCTACTCGGCGCGCTATGCGCAGCTGGTGGGCAAGCCGAAATCCGATGCCGCCAACAATGCGCACCTGATCTCGCAGCTGGCGGGCAAGCTCAATCGCCACGCCCACTATTACTGCGTGCTGGTGCTGGTGCGCCATGCCGACGACCCGCGCCCGCTGATCGCCGAGGGCGTATGGGCAGGCGAGGTGGTCGACGCGCCGCGCGGCAATGCCGGCTTCGGCTATGACCCGCATTTCCTGCTGCCTCACCTGGGCAAGACCGCGGCGGAACTGAGCGCCGATGAAAAGAATGCCGTCAGCCATCGGGCGCTCGCGCTCAAGGCGCTGACCGAGCGCCTGCGTACGCCAGGCTTCATGAACGGCTGCCTATGATCCCGATTGTCCCGCTGGCGTCCACCGGCGCCAGCGCCCCGGCCGACACCAAATCGCTGTGGCTGCAGCCGGGCCAGCTCTCGCTGCCGGCGTCCCCACCCCTGTCGCTCTACGTGCACGTGCCCTGGTGCGTGCGCAAGTGCCCCTACTGCGATTTCAACTCGCATGCCGTGCCCGGCGCGGCCGACAGCCATGACATCCCCGAGGATGCCTACCTGGATGCGCTGCGAGCCGACCTGGAACAATCGCTGCCGCTGGTGTGGGGCCGGCCGGTGCATACGGTGTTCATCGGCGGCGGCACGCCCAGCCTGCTGTCGGCCGCCGGCATGGACCGGCTGCTGTCCGATATCCGCACGCTGTTGCCGCTCGATGCCGACGCCGAGATCACCATGGAGGCCAACCCCGGCACCTTCGAGGCCGAGCGTTTCGCCAGCTATCGCGCCAGCGGCATCAACCGCCTGTCGATCGGCATCCAGAGCTTCAACGACCGCCACCTGGCTGCGCTCGGCCGCATCCACGGCGGCGGCGAAGCGCGCGCAGCGATCGGCATCGCGCTGGACAACTTCGACAACGTCAATCTCGACCTGATGTACGCGCTGCCGGGCCAGACCCTGGAAGAATGCGCCCAGGACCTGGAAACGGCGCTGTCGTTCAACACCACGCACCTGTCGCTCTACCACCTGACGCTGGAGCCGAATACGCTGTTCGCCAAGTTCCCGCCGGCCCTGCCCGACGACGACAGCGCCTACGAAATGCAGGACCTGATCGAAGCGCGCACCGCACAGGCAGGCTACCGGCACTACGAGACGTCCGCCTACGCCCGGCCGCATCGCGAAGCCCGCCACAACCTGAACTACTGGCGCTTCGGCGACTACCTCGGCATCGGGGCCGGCGCGCACGGCAAGCTCTCATTCCCGCACCGGGTGCTGCGCCAGATGCGCCACAAGCATCCCGCCACCTATATGGCGCAGGCGATGGCGGGCAACGCCGTGCAGGAACAGCACGACGTCGGCGCTGCCGACCTTCCGTTCGAGTTCATGCTCAATGCGCTGCGCCTGACCGATGGCGTGCCGGCCAGCACGTTCTTCAACCACACCGGGCTGCCTCTGCACACCATCAGCCGCGAACTGGCGGCGGCCGAAAAAAAGGGCCTGCTCGAAGCCGACCTCGCCACCATCAAGCCCACCGAACTCGGGCGCCGCTTCCTGAACGACCTGCAGGAAATGTTCCTGAAGGGGTGATCGCGGCGGGGTGATCGCGCCGAATCGAGGCAACCGATCCGGGCAACGGGCAAATCCCAGGCCGCCGCCGGAATGCGGGCGCATCCGCACGGCGGCCGGACAACCATCAGTACGGCGTTGCCATATCGCCGGCAACCTGCGCGCGGGCGCCGATGCGCAAACGGCTTACGTCGCGCTGCGTCACCGTAGCCATGCGGCCATCGTCCAGCCGCACGTTGACGCGGTAGACCGTGTCGGTGCCGCTGCTGGCGTGTTTCTCGATCTGGTTGCCGGCCAGGCCGCCCGCCACCGCGCCACCGATGGTCGCCACGGTATTGCCGCGGCCCCCGCCGATCTGATGGCCCAGCAGGCCGCCTGCCACGCCGCCGATCACCGTGCCGAGCAGGCCCGAGCTGCTTTGCTGGGTCGTCACCGGCTCGATCGACTCGACCTTGCCATAGAACACGGAATTCGGGGGCGCCTGATAGGTGTTCGCGCCCGGGGCCTGGTACCCGGCTTGCGGGGGCTGCTGGTACCCGGCTTGGGGAGGCGGAGCACCGTAGCCGCCGCCATAGCCCCCTCCGTAGCCATTGCCGTAACCACCGCCCGGCGCCGCGCAACCCGCCATGCCAACCACCGCGGCGGCAGCCGCCACACCCAACAAAGTCTTGCCATTCATCGGAACATCCTCCTCATTGACCGCAAATGCGTGGAACAGGAAGGGCACGGCAGCGACATCCCGCGCCCTACTACGCATATTAGGAGCAGAGTACAGGAATGAAGGTTCCGCCGCGTCCGACAGACACCGACAAGGCAAAATGCCGCGTGGTGCGCGACCAAGCCGCGCAGCCTTGCTATAATGCGCGGCGCTGGCGGTTACGCCAGCGTCAAAGCAGCATGCCGCACGGGCCTGGGCCTTCCCTGCCCGCGCTACAATGCGTGCACATCCTTTCAGGAAGCGTGGCCGAGTGGTTTAAGGCAGCAGTCTTGAAAACTGCCGATGGGGTGACCCATCCGTGAGTTCGAATCTCACCGCTTCCGCCAGATTCCCCTCCTCCGCAATCCGGCATCGCGGGCAGTCCTGCCGTGGCCTCACCCCCCTTGGACTGGCCACTGGCACCGTGACGCCGGCCTTCGCCATCCACGGGTGCAGCCGTCTCCGCTAAGCCTGCCGCGGCGCCGTCAACAGGCGATACGCCTGCTCCTCCGATATGTTCAGCCGGTAGTGCCGGGACAGCATGCGCGCGAACTGATGCGCGGCGCCGGGCTCGCAATGCCTGAGCTGCTCGCGATAGGCCTCCAGTTCGAAACGCAGGCGCCAGCGCGGACTGAGCAGGTAAAGGATGCCCATCGTGCCGCCCGAGCGCCAGAATTGCCGCACGTGCACTTTCTCGTGCTCGATCAGCGCGTGGCTCGCACCGGGCCGCAGCAGGATCAGCGGACCGGGCGCGAAGCCATCGAAGCGGCGTGGAATCAGCCAGCGGGTTTCGATCAGCAGGCAGAGAGGCGATTTGCAGAAGCGGATCATGGAGAGCGTAGACGGTGCGGCCCCACAGGGTGCATGCGGCACTAGCCTATCAGCCTTTGCACCGGCACGCTCAGCCCAGGCTCCCCGCGCAACGGCAACCGCCGCCGCCGGGATAAAAAACCCCTGCCGACTGGCAGGGCAAGGAGCGGGAAACCTGTGCCGGGTGGCCGTGACCTTACTCGCTGGTGATCTTCCCGGCTTCGATCACGCCCTTCCAGCGCTGGAGCTCCTGTTTTTCGAACTGGTCGAACTGTTCCGGCGTATTGGCCACCACCTCGAAACCGCTCTCCGCCAGCTTCTGCCGCATCTGCGGCTCGGCCAGCGCGCTGACCAGGGCCGCATGCAGCCGGGCCTTGACCTCCTTCGGCAAACCGCGCGGCGCCGCCACGGCCTGCCACGAGTAGACATCCACGCCCTTCACCCCGCCCTCCGCCATGGTGGGCACATTGGGCAGCACCGGCGAGCGCTGGTCGCCGGTCACGGCGAGCGCCTTCAGCTTGCCGCTGCGGATGTGCTGGAGCACCGCGTTCACGTTCTGGAAGGAGACGTCCACCTGGCCGGCCAGCAGATCGGAGATCGCGGGCGCCCCGCCCTTATAGGGAACATGCAGTCCCTCGGTCCCGGACTTCTGCCAGAACAAGGCGGCGGTCAGGTGATCCGACGATCCGGCACCGGAGGTTGCGAAGGCGGCCTTGCCCGGATTCTTCTTCATGTACGCGACCAGTTCCTGCAGATTCTTCGCGGGGAAGTCCGGCTTGGTCACCAGCACATTGGGCGCGCGTACCGCCACCGTCAGCAGATCGAAATCCTTGGCCGGATCGTAGGGCAGGTTTTTCTGCAGGAAGGGATTCACGGCGTAGACGCCGATCGAGGCCACCATCAGGGTGTAGCCATCGGCAGGCGCGCGCTTGACCATGGTCGCGCCGATGGCGCCGGTGGCGCCCGGGCGATTGTCGATCACGAAGGGCTGGCCGAGCTTTTCGTTGAGCGGCACGGCCAGCATGCGGGCGATGGTGTCGGTGGAACCGCCCGCGGGAAACGGCACCACCACCGACACGGCCTTCTGCGGCCAGGCCTGCGCCGGGGTGGCCGCGTTCACGGTGCCGGCGGCGGCCAGCGCCGCCACGGTGGCGATCATGGCGGCGGCCAGGCGGCCGAAGGTACGCCGCGCAGGCGCGGCGGGCGGGCGGGCCGCACAGGATGATTGGTGGCTATCGGACATCGTTGTCTCCTGATTGCTGACGGGGTTGCTTCTTGCTCTTTGGCTTTTTTGCTTGCTTGTTCCCGGACCGGCGTTGCGCCGCGCGCTCACCTGACCATGCAGGGGGCCTTGTTGTTGAAGCTCCAGCCCGGGATCAGGAACTGCATGGCAACGGCATCGTCGCGGGCGCCCAGCCCCAGGTTCTTGTAGCGCTCGTGTGCCAGCGCCACCTGCTCCATATCGAGCTCGACGCCAAGGCCCGGCAGGGTCGGCACGGCCACCTTGCCGTTCTCGATCTTCAGCGGCGCCCTGGTCAGCCGCTGGCCGTCCTGCCAGATCCAGTGTGTGTCGATGGCGGTGACGCGGCCCGGTGCGGCGGCGGCCACATGAGTAAACATGGCCAGCGAAATGTCGAAGTGATTGTTGGAGTGCGAGCCCCACGTGAGCCCCCAGTCGGCGCACATCTGCGCCACCCGTACCGATCCCTGCATGGTCCAGAAATGCGGATCGGCCAGCGGGATGTCCACCGCTTGCAGGCGCACGGCGTGACCCATCTGGCGCCAGTCGGTGGCGATCATATTGGTGGCGGTGGGCAGGCCTGTGGCGGTACGGAACTCGGCCATGATCTCGCGGCCCGAATAGCCGTCCTCGGCGCCGCACGGGTCTTCTGCATAGGCGAGTACACCGCGCTTGTCGCGGCACAGGCGCACGGCTTCGGCCAGCGACCACGCGCCATTGGGATCGAGGGTGATGCGTGCCCTGGGGAAGCGCTCGGCAAGGGCCAGGACGGCCTCCATCTCCTCGTCGCCGCGCAGCACGCCGCCCTTGAGCTTGAAATCGTTGAAGCCGTAGCGCTCATACGCGGCCTCGGCCAGGCGCACCACGCCCTCGGCGCTCATCGCGGCTTCGTTGCGCAGGCGGAACCAGGCGTCGTCGGCATCCGGCTCGCTGCGGTAGCCGAGCGTGGTGCGGTTGCGGTCGCCGATATAGAACAGGTAGCCCAGCATCTCCACCGCATCGCGCTGCTGCCCCTCGCCCAGCAGCGCGGCCACGGGCACGCCGAGATGCTTGCCGAGCAGGTCGAGCAACGCCGCCTCCAGCGCAGTGACGGCGTGGATCGCGATGCGCAGGTCGAAGGTCTGCAGGCCCCGCCCGCCCGCGTCGCGGCTGGCAAAGGCGCTGCGCACGCGATTGAGCAAGGCCTGGTAGTCGCCGATCGACTGGCCTGCCAGCAGCTCACGGGCATCCTCCAGGGTCTGGCGGATGCCTTCCCCGCCGGGCACCTCGCCGACGCCGGTATTGCCCGCGCTGTCCTTCAGGATGACGATATTGCGGGTGAAGAAGGGACCATGCGCGCCGGACAGGTTCATCAGCATGCTGTCGTGGCCAGCCACGGGCACGACGGTCAGGTCGGTGACGGTGGGCGTGCCGGCCAGGCGCACGGCCGGGGACGCATCGCGGTTTGCGGGGACAGGGGCAGGCGTTTGGGTCATCTCGAATTCCGGCGGGATAAGCCGCCCGCGCCCCACTGGGCTTGAGCGGGATTGCCGGGCGGCTCGGGTTGTCTCGGTTTGCATGGACCGGCTGGCGCCGGTTCTTTGTAGTCTGCACAGGTTTCAGCGCGCGTTGCTTAAAAGGCGCAGGAAGCCTGTTATCCGTCGTCGTATCTCTTGGAGCGCAGTATAATTAGCGCATTCCGATCAGGTCAAGTCCTCGCTCATCATCATGTCGAACCCCATGCTTGCCTCCTCCACTCCGCTACGGCGCCGCGGCCGCACGCTTGCCGAAGAGGCCGTGAGCAACCTGAGCGAACGCATCCTGCAGGGCCAGATCAAGCCGGGCGACAAACTGCCGACCGAGTCCGAGATCATGGCGGCGCTAGGCGTCAGCCGCACCGTGGTGCGCGAAGCGCTGTCGCGGCTGCAGGCCAGCGGCCTGGTCGAGACCCGCCACGGCATCGGCACCTTCGTGCTGGAGCGCAGCGCCGAAAGCGGCTCGCCCTTCCGCATCGACCCCGCCACCATGGGGACCGCCATGGATGTGCTGGCCATGCTGGAATTCCGCGTCAGCCTGGAAGCGGAGGCGGCCAGCCTGGCGGCGACCCGCCGCAGCGACGAGCATCTCGCCGCGATGCGCCAGGCGCTCGACGAACTCAAGCGCACCGCGGCGGGCGGCGAGGACTCGGTGAGCGCAGATTTCCAGTTCCACCTGGCCATTGCGCGCGCCACCGGCAACCGCTACTTCACCGACATCATGGGCCATCTCGGCACCATGGTGATCCCGCGCAGCCGCCTGCACGTCAGCACGCAGGAACGCGAGCAGTATCTCGAACGCGTCAATATCGAGCACGAGAACATCTACGACGCCATCGAACGGCGCGACCCCGAAGGCGCCAAGGCCGCCATGCGCATGCACCTGACCAACAGCCGCGAGCGCCTGCGCAAGGCCTCGGCCGCAGTGGAAGCCGGCTAGGGCCGGCGCCAGGAGAACCCGGGGACCGGGTTTTCCTGCTTGCCGCAGGACCGTTTTATGTTATAGGATGTCTTATAACCAAAAGGACCGCGCGCCCCCCCCACAAGGAACCAGTCTGTCGTGCTAGCCGCAAAGCCACATGCGGGCGGCGCGCGCAGGCCGCTCCCGAGACACGGGCAGGTGTTGCCGGAACCGCCTCGGCGGCCATGCCGGGCAAGCCCGAATTCCCGCTCGCGCCGCTGCGCGAGCCCCCTTTCGATCGCAGTTGAAAAGCAGGAAACGCTCATGACCATCACCGGCGACATGCTGATAGGCGCCAGCGCTGTGCGCGGCACCAGCAAGATCCTCCATGCCACCAACCCGGCCACGGGTGAAACGCTCGCACCGGCATTCCACGGCGGCGCCGCCGCCGAAGCCGAGCGCGCCTGCGCGCTGGCCGAGGCCGCCTTCGATACCTATCGCAACACCGCCCCGGAAACCCGCGCGCAATTGCTGGAATCGATTGCCAGTGGCCTCGAAGCGCTGGGCGACACGCTGATCGAGCGCGCCCATGCCGAGAGCGCACTGCCGGTCGCACGCCTGCAAGGCGAGCGGGGACGCACCGCCAACCAGTTGCGCCTGTTCGCGAGCGTGCTGCGCGATGGCCGCTGGCAAGCGGCCACGCTCGATTCCGCCCTGCCTGAACGCACGCCGCCGCGTCCGGACCTGCGCATGCAGAAGATCGCCGTCGGCCCCGTCGCGGTGTTCGGCGCCAGCAACTTCCCGCTCGCCTTCTCGGTGGCCGGCGGCGACACCGCATCGGCGCTGGCAGCCGGCTGCCCGGTCATCGTCAAGGCGCACTCGGCCCACCTCGGCACCTCCGAACTGGTCGGCCGCGTGATCCAGAAAGCGGTGGCCGACGCCGGTCTGCCGGAAGGCGTGTTCTCGCTGCTGGTGGGTTCGGGCGTGGCCATCGGCACGGCGCTGGTGGCACATCCGTCGATCCAGGCGGTGGGCTTCACCGGCTCGCGCAGCGGCGGCCTGGCACTGGTGCAAACGGCCAACAGCCGGCCCCAGCCGATCCCTGTCTATGCCGAGATGAGCAGCATCAATCCTGTGTTCCTGCTGCCGGCCGCCCTGGATGCACGCGCGCAGGAAATCGCGCGCAACCTGGTGGATTCGCTGGTGATGGGCATAGGCCAGTTCTGCACCAACCCCGGCCTGCTGCTGGCGGTGGAAAGCCCGGCGCTCGATGTGTTCCGCCAGGGTGCCATTGCCGCACTGGCGGAAAAAGCCGCGGCCACCATGCTGACCCCGGGCATCTCCCAGGCTTATGACAACGGCGTGGCCCAACTCGGCGACATCGAAGGACTGCGCCGCATCGGCACAGGCCAGGCGCCGACCGGCCCCAACCAGGCCCGCCCCGCGCTGTTCGAAACCACCGCCGCGCGCTTCCTCGCGGACCATCGCATGGAAGCCGAGGTGTTCGGCCCGTCCTCGGTGCTGGTCGTATGCCGCGACCATGAGGAAATGCTGTCCGTGGCGCGCCGCCTGGAAGGCCAGCTCACCGCCACCGTGCAAGCGGATGCGGGCGACAGCGCCCCGGCCCGCAGCCTGCTGACCGTGCTGGAGCGCAAGGCGGGGCGCGTGCTGTTCAACGGTTATCCCACCGGCGTGGAAGTATCGTATGCGATGGTGCATGGCGGCCCGTTCCCCGCCACGTCCGACACGCGCGCCACCTCGGTGGGCGCCTCCGCCATCGATCGCTTCCTGCGTCCGGTGTGCTACCAGAACGTGCCGGCAGCATGGCTGCCGCCCGCGCTGCAGGATGGCAATCCGCTGGGCGCCTGGCGGCTTACCGACGGCCAGCTGGGCCGCGGCTGAAGCCCGCCACCGCCATGAAGCGAAAACGCGTACCTATCTTGCCGGCCTGAGCGCGGTGATAAACGCGTCGCTGTGGAATCCGGCGGGACTCAGCCCGTTGTCGCGCGTCAAGACATGGCTGGCGGCGTCCACCATCAGCGGATTGCCGCAGGCATAGACCTCGTGCTGGGAAAGATCCGGGAAGTCGGACGCCACTGCCTCGTGCACAAAGCCGGTGCGGCCACCCCAGGGTCCGCCCGGCTCGGAGAGCACGGGAACGAAGCGCAAGCGTTCGCTCGACGCAGCCCACTGCGCCGCCTCCTCGTAGGCATAGAGATCCTCCTTGCGCCGGCCGCCCCAATAGAGCGCGGCACCGCGCCTTGAAAGCGCCGCGTGGTGGCTGCGCATGAACGAAGCGATCGGGGCATACCCCGTACCGGAGGCGAGCAGGATGACCGGCGCATCGGAATCCTGGAGCGCAAATGCGCCAAACGGCCCCGCCAGGCGCAGCACGTCCCTCGGTTTCAGCTTCTCGTACACATGCGGCGAGAACCGCCCGCCGGGCATGGCCCGGACATGCCATTCGACCGTGCCGTGCGCGTCGGGCGCGTTCGCCATCGAGTAGCTGCGCCGCGTGCCGTCACGCAGTATCACATCCATATACTGCCCAGGGGAAAACGAAAAGCCCGTCCCCGCCTGCACGCGCAGCGATACGATGGCAACATCCGCGCTGACCCGGCGCACCTCTGCCACGCGCGCCGGGGCCTGGACCACGCGCCGCCCCGGGATACGGGATACTTCCGGCGCTTCCAGCGTGACATCGGTCACCGGCCGCGCGGTACAGGTCAGGCAGTACCCCGGGCGTATGCCTTCCGGTATGAAGCCGGCGGGATACGCGACCTCCCCCGCGATCACGCGTGCCTCGCACGCATTGCACTCGCCCCGGCGGCAACTGTGCTTCGGGAAAAAGCCTTGCGACAGCGCCGTCTCGAGCAGCGATTCGCCGGGGGTGCACCGCAGCTGGACACCCGCGGGCTCGATGGTCAGCGTTGCCGGCGCTCCGGCCCCATCCTCGGGCCGGGCCAGTTGTGCCTCAGTTTCGGGCGCCATCTTGATGTTCCGTTTTCCGTGCCTGCGCGTCGGCGCCGATATGGCGGGAGCCGATGATTGCGGCCGTCAGTCTTTGCGTCATGTTTGCTTCCTGTAGCTCTGTGAGATTCGGATTCGGATTCAGATTCAAGTTCAGATCCTGTCCGGAAAGATCACGGACTCGCAGTCCGAATAGAGGCGGCTGACATCGTCGGCGCGCAATGCCAGTACCGCGCGCTGGTTGATATAGCCCTTGTCGGTGATTTCGCCCCGCTCGATGGCCGGCGGCGCGGAAAGCAGCACCGCGCGGGCCGGGCGCTGGGAAGAGCCGGCGCCACGGCAGAGGTCGGCCAGCACGGCGCCGAGCGCCCGCCTGACTTCCGGCACCAGCCCCAGCGACTTTCCGCAAAGCGTGCCGTCCTGGTCGTTGGCCAGCGTGCGCAGCTTCGCCGTGGGGAACACCAGCAAGCCGACTTCATCGCGGTCGTGTCCGGCAACCACGATATCCACCGCGTACGGGGACATCGCCGACACCGCCCGCACCCGCAGCGCGCCGACGGAAACCCAGGTACCCGTGGTCAGCTTGAAGTCTTCCGACACGCGGCCGTCGAAGATGACGCCACGATTCGGATCGGCGGGATCGGCAAGACGGCCGGCATCCCCCATGCGGTAGAAGCCATCTTCGTCGAAGGCCGCCCGCGTCTTCTCCTCGTCGCCGATATAGCCGGCGAAGATCGACGGGCCACGCACCCGCAGCTCATGCTTTTCCTGGCAGGGCACGAACTTCAGCTCCACGCCGGGGACCGGCACGCCAATGTTGCGGGTATCCGAAGAGAAGAAGTGCGCACTGGTCACCACCGGCGAGGTTTCCGTCGAGCCCCATTCCGTCGTGAAGAACAACGATTGGTGCCGCACGCCCCGCGCCACCGCGCGCAGGCGGTCCGCCGTCTTCTGCGGCAGCGCCGCTGCCGCGAAGAACAGCATGTCCAGCCGCCCGAACAGCGCCCCGGCCAGCGCCTCGTCCGCCTCGAGGGAGGGCAGCAGCGCGTCGTAGCCCTTGGGCACATTGAAGAACAGCGTGGGACGAACCTGCCGGATACCCTCGATGGTCCGCTCGATCAGGCCGGGCGCCGGGCGGCCATCGTCGATGTACAGGGATCCGCCATTGCGCAGCACCAGGTTGAAATTGTGGTTGGCGCCGAAGGTATGGCTCCACGGCAGCCAGTCGAGCACGACAGGATGCCCCTCGTCGACGAAGCGCCAGCACTGCGCGATCATCTGCTGGTTGGCGCAGAGCATGCGATGCGTGTTCGGCACCAGCTTGGGCGCACCGGTCGACCCCGAGGTCAGCAGGATGCGGGCGACGGTGCTGCCCGTGACGCCGTGGAACGCTTCATCCACGCCGGGCCCGGCACTGGCCGCGCACAAGTCCGTGAACGGTATCTCGCCGGCGGCGGCGCCCGCGGTATAGACCACGGGACACGGCAGCTCCGCACTCCGTATCGCCGCGCCGTATTGCGCCGCATCTTCCGCGTAGACCAGACCGGGATGCAGGCTGGCGAGAATGGCATGCAGCTTGCCATGATCGCTGCTCATCCTGGTGTATGCGGACGACACCACGGCGATGCGGCGGCCCACGTGCATGGCTGCCAGCGAAAGCAAGGCCAGGTTCACACTGTTGTCAGACAGCGCCACCACCGGGTCGTCCCGGGCGACGCCCAGATCCAGCAAGGCCTGCCCGATGTTGCGCACGGTGGCGCAAGCCTCGCCGTAGCTCACGGTCTGCCAGCCCGCCCCCCGCCTCTGCGCCAGGAAGACGCGGTCAGGCTCCCTGGCCGCCCACCTGGTCAGCCAGTCGCCGACGCAACGATCGAAATCCCCCAGGGGAACCGACGAGCGCAGGACGAAACTGCCGTCGGCATGGTCCGTGCGCAGGATATCCGGTTCCGCCAGCCGAGGGCCGGCATCGGGCGCCGCGGCCCGGCGCGCTGGAATGATGGAGGGTAGCGGGTTCACTTGGCGAGCGTCCATGTGCCCCCCTGCACCTTGACCAGGATGCGGCCGCGCGCATCGTAGGCGGAATGATCGGTCTTGCTGATATTGATCACGCCATGCGCGCCGGGCAGGTCCGCCGTGCCCTCGATGGCGTCGCGCAGCGCCTGCCGGAAACCCGGTGTGCCCGGCTGCGCCGTCTTTGCCGCAGCGGCAACGGCACGGTCCAGCACCAGATAGGCGTCATACGCATAGGCGGCGAACAGATCGCGCGAGCCGGCACCGTATCTGGCTTCATAGCGCTGGACGAAGCCGGTAGCCACCGCCTTGCTGGGGTGATCCGCCGGCAGTTGTTCCGCCACCAGCAGCACCCCGGCCGGCAACACCACGCCGTCGGCGGACCTGCCGCCCACGCGCAGGAAATCGTTGTTGGCCACGCCATGCGTCTGGTAGATCGTGCCCTTGAAGCCACGCTCGCGCAGGGTGGCCATCGGCAGCACGGCCGGCGTGCCGCTGCCGGCGACAATCACCGCATCGGGCCTGGCGGCAAGCAGCTTGATGGTCTGCCCCGCCACCGACTGGTCGGTGCGCGCAAAGCGCTCCACCGCCGTGACGCGGATACCGGCGGCCTGCGCGCGCGGCTCGATGTCCTTGAGCCAGGCTTCGCCGTAGGAGTCGCTGTAGCCAACAAAGCCCAGCGTGGAGATCTTGCGGGCCTTCATGTCTTCGACCAGGGCAGTCGACATCACTGCCACCGACTGCGGCAGCGAGAAGACCCAGTTCATCAACTCGGGCTTGGGGACGAAGGGGCACAGGCCGATGGACGGCGTCTTGCCTTCCGCGGCCACGGCGGCGACGGCCAGGCAGGCTGGCGTGGTCGAAGAGCCGATGATGGCGTCCGCCTTCTCCTCCTGGATCAGGCGGCGCGCATTTTTCGATGCGGCGGACGGATCGGTGGCGTCGTCGAGAACGACATAACGCACCGGCTTGCCGCCCAGTGTCCTGGGCAGCATTGCGATCGCCTGTTTTTCCGGGATGCCCAACGAGGCGCCCGGGCCTGTCGCCGATAGCGTGACGCCGATGGTCACCTCGGCGGTTTGCGCAACCGCGGTTGCGGCCCACGCGGACAGGGCGATCCCCGCCGCGATTGCAGCGTGCTTGATTTGCATTGCAGTCTCCTATTGCCCGTTCTTGCGACGGGCGTTTCACGTCAATCCACGTGGCAGCGCACCTGCCCCAGTCCTTCGATTTCCAGATGCAGCGCGTCGCCGCGGACGATCTTGAACATGGGGCCAAGCGCGCCGGAGAGCACGACATCGCCGGCGCGCAGCGGCTCGCCCATCGACGTCATGGTGCGGGCCAGCCACCAGGCGGCGTGAAGGGGATGCCCAAGGCACGCCGCGCCATTGCCTGCGGAAACGGGCTCGCCATTGCGGGCGAAGCGCATCGCGCAATCGGCCAGCGCCAGGTCGGAGACGCGCTTCGGATCGGTGCCAAGGACATAGAGGCCGCACGACGCGTTATCCGCCACCGTATCGACCAGCGTGATCTTCCAGTCCTGGATGGCGCTATCGACGATCTCGATGGCGGGCAAGGCGAACTCGACGGCGCGAAGGAACCGTCCCCAGGTGAGGCTCTCGTCATCGAGGTCGCGGCCGATGACGAATGCCACCTCCCCTTCCGCCTTGGGCTGGATCAGCGAGCCGAAGGGAATCGCGCTGCCGGACAGGAACTCCATATCGGCGAACAACACGCCGAAATCCGGCTGGTCCACGCCAAGCTGGGCCTGCACCGCCTTCGACGTGAGGCCCACCTTCTTGCCGCTGATGGCACGCCCGTCGGAGAGGGCACGGCGCGTGTTGGCGGCGGCGACGGCATAGGCCGCCTCCAGCCCGCCGATGCCGAAGGTCTCGGAGACCCTGGCGATGGGGCTGCGCTCGCGGCGGGATTGGTACAGCGCATCGGCCGCTTGCTGGATGGGGTTGTCTGTCATTGTTGTCTACCTGGGAATGCTCTGGGAATGTTCTGGAGATGCTGTTGTCAGCCTGCCTGTCCGCCCGGCGGCATGCCTGGTCAGGCAGCCGCGAGGCGCTCCGCGGCAGCGGCTTGCTGCGAGCGATAGCGCGGCAGCAATTGCGCGAGCTGTGCCGTCTCCCGGGACAGGCATTGCGCAAAGCCCTCGGCCAGTTCCGCGACCACGTCCTCGACGGTGCGCACGGCACCGATGGCGCCGACGCCATGGCCCGCCGACCACACGTCGCGCCACGCCTTCGGCGCGGAAGCGATATCGCCGGAGAAGTCGATCTTGGTCTCCTCCTTGAGCTTGTCCGGCGTGAAGCCTGCCGCCGCCACGGTCGGCCTGAGCCAGTTCGCAAGCACGCCCGATACGGCGCTGGACTGCACCAGGTCTTCCATGCTGCTGGCCACCAGCAGGTCCCGGTAGGCGGGAGCCGCCATGCTCTCCCGCGTCGCGATCAGGCGCGTGCCGACCACCACGAAATCCGCTCCCAGCAATTGCGCGGCCCGGATCTCGGCGCCGCTGGAAATAGCGCCTGCCAGGCCGATGGGCCCGTCCCAGAAGCGGCGCACCTCCGCCAGGAATGCGAAAGGATGATAGGTGCCGGTATGCCCGCCGGCGCCGCTGGTGACCAGCACCAGTCCGTCGACGCCGGCCTCGATCGACTTGCGCGCGAGCGCCGGCGAAACGACATCCGCCATCACCAGCCCGCCATAGCCGTGCACGCGCTCCAGCACGCGGCGGGGACTGCCCAGCGCGGTGGTAACGATGCCAGGGCGATACCGTTCGACCAATTCCATTTCCGCCTCGAAGCGGTCGTAGCTGCTATGGACGATCATGTTCAGCGCCCACGGTACGTCCGGGCAGCGGGCGGCTTCGGCCGCGATGTGCGACAGCGCGGCGTCGAGTGTGGCGAGGTTGCGCGCGTTCGGCGCGGCATAGGTACCGACGATGCCAGCCTTCAGGCTGGCGGTAACCAGTTCCGGGCCGGACACCAGGAACATCGGCGCTGCCATGACCGGCAGGCGCGCCTTGGCGAAAACGTTGCGCACGGCTGCATGCGAAGCGCTGGGTGAGGCGTTGGGGGGCGCGTTGGGGGCATTCATCTTGTCTGTTCCTTGTCCGTTCTTGCCGATCTGTCGGCTGATAATCGGCTAGCGGCGACCGGGCCGCCCGCGGACTTCCCACCCGCCATCGCTTTGCAGGATGGCCGCCGTGGTTGCCGGGGAATTGGTGCGCGAGGCCAGCAGCACGTAGTGCCCGGTGTGGTCTTCCGGCTGGGCGATGAAGCCCAGTGGCACCGAGTTCGCCACGGCGTCCGAGAAACCGGGAATCTCCGACAGCCTGGATTCTTGCTTGCCGAGCGACTCCGGTCCCTTCAATGGCGTCACCGTGCCGCCGGGCGCCACGCCGTTCACGCGGATCTCCGGCGCCAGTTCATAGGCCAGCTGGCGGATCAGGCCCACGCACGCGTGCTTGGACGCCACGTACACAGGACCGCCGCCGCCGGCATAAAAGCTGGAGTTCGACAAGGTGAAGATCATGCTGCCGCGGGTTTCCCGCAAGGCGCCCGCCGCGGCATGGGCCGCCAGCAGGTAGCCCAGCACGTTGACATCGAATACTTCCCGGAAGGCCGCACTGACCACGCCGCGATCCAGCTTGCGCAGCGTGGCGAAGTGATCCCAGACGCCGGCGTTGCCCACCAGGGTGTCGAGCTTGCCGAACGCCCTGACGGTGGCTTCCACCGCCTCCGCGTTGGCGTCTTCCGAGCGCACGTCGCCAACCGTGATCGCCACGCGGCCGCCGAACTCGGCCCGCATGGCGTCCGCGCCTTGGGCATTGCGCACCAGCACGCCAACGCCGGCCGCGCCCTCGGCCAGGAACCTGCGCGTGACCGCCAGGCCGATGCCTGAGTTGGCACCGGTCACCAATGCCACATCGTTATCGAGCCAGCCCATGGTCAGAAGAAGGTATTGAGGTTCTTGGACATCAGCAGGGACTGCGTGATGACGATCTTGCGGCGAGCGATGCGGAAACCCTCGCCGTCGGCGCGCAGCACATCCTCGCGCCGGCCCAGCAGCAGATCGTTGTCCGCCTCTCCCCGGCTACGGTAGTTGACGAATACCGAGTGGACAATGAACTCGCCGTCCGCCGCACCCGCGTACGCTTCGATATTGCTGATCACGTGCACATGCCGGGTAGGCGGGTCTTCGGCCCAGGCGGAGGGTTGCTTGAAGCGGGCCACGCGGCGTGACAGGTCGAAGTGGTTGTCGTCGAAATACGCGCCCCGCCCGATGGCGTAGGCGCCGAGCTTGTCGGCGCGGCGGCGGTTCTCGATGGCGGGCATCCAGTAGTGGATATCCTCGGTCATCAACGCCAGCCAGTCGCTCCACGCCTCGCTGTCGAGCAAGCGAGCCTCGCGATACAGGAATTGCTGGATCCGGTGGGCGGTGGCAAGGTCCACCGCCTGCGGCGCCGGGGCTGCCGGCTGCGGTTGCGGAAGCGCGCTCATGCGACCTCCTTCAGGCTGTTGTTGACGAATGCGCTCTCCGGCAGGCTGGGCTTGTCGCGCACCGGAACGTCATCCCATGCACGCGCCTGCATCAGGTCCATCCAGCGCTGGTAGAACGCCCGGTGATTGGCTTCGTTCACCTGGTTGCGATAGACGTTGCCCGGCAGTTCGCTATCCTCCAGCCTGGAGTCGCGGCCCAGGCCCATGTACAGGTCCTGCTGGCGCGTGACGAAGCCGGCGTTGGTGCGGGTGGAGAACTCGAAGTTCTCGCCGTCGTCCATCTCGAATACGCCGGAAGGCGAGAACGTCAGCATGGTTCCCTTCAGCCAGCGGTCCTTGATGTCCTGCGGCGCACTCTGGTTGACGATGGTCCAGGTGTGCAGCTCGATCTTGCCCGGGCCGCGCGGATGCCAGACGCGGAAGGTGTTCTGCCCCGGCAGGAAGGAAAGGTTGGGGAACACACTGACCGAGGAGATCGAACCGATCATCTTCGAGCGGAACTCGCCGAGCCGCTTTGCCACCTTGGGCTGGATGCCGTACAGGTACTTGCGGATCTCCTTGTCGCCCAGGGTTGCGGCATTGCCGACGACATCCAGGTTGAACTCCCAGCCGTGGCCGTTGAAATTGACGTGGTAGGAATCCGGGTCCTTGTAGACCTCGGCCACCGGCCCGCCGAGCATGGCGCGCGCGGCGGAGTCGTGCGTCCACAGGGCGTGGTAGATGTCGCCGATGAAATTCTCGACCGGGACCTTCCAGTTGCAGTTGATCACCGACTTCACGCAGCCGCCGACGAACTCCGTGCCTTCGCCGTCCATGTCCAGCATGACGTCCAGGTAATAGCGGAAGTCGCCAAGGAATTCGTCCAGCGAAGGCGCGTCCGGATCCATATTGCCGAACACCAGCCCCTTGTAGCTCGCCACCTTGGCGACCGGATGCAGCCCGTGCTCCGCGCGGTCCATACCGCTGGCCTCGAACAACTCCTGGCCGGCCATGCCGCGCAGAGCGCCATCGATGCCGAAGCTCCAGCCGTGGTAGTTGCAGACGAAGCCCCGCGCATTGCCGGCGTCGGTGAAGTTCAGCTTGTTGCCGCGATGGGGGCAGGTGTTCAGGAAGGCACGGATGGCGCCGTCCTTTTGCCGCACCACGATCACGTTGTCTTCCGCCATATAGGTGGTGACATAGTCCCCCGCCTTGGGAATCTGCGACTCGTGGGCAAGAAAGAGCCAGCTGCGGGCGAAGATCTTCTCCAGCTCCTGCTCGTAGATGCGCTGGTCCCAGTAGACGCGGCGCGACAGCCTGCCGGTGTCGAGATCGAGCAGGCGATCCAGGTCGCGCAGGGGCGCGCTGGCCGGATCCTTGCGCAGGCGTTCGCAGTTTCCGCTGCATTCGTGTGTCATGTTCTGCCTCTTGGATGGCCTCAGATGGCCGAAGACGCCGCTTCGGATTCCTGGTCCAGATCGGCGTAGATCCGGTCAGCCTCGACGATTACCTTGTACGTGCGCAGGTCTACCGTGCACGGGAACCCGACGGCCTGCCCGGTAGGAATGTGGAACTGGCCGTCGTGGACCGGACAGGCGATCAGGTCGCCATCGACGATCTCGCCTTCGGACAACGACGCGGTCGCGTGCGTGCACACGTCGCTGGTGGCGAAGTATTCGCCGTCGATGTTGTAGACAGCCAGGGGGCAGCGCGATGTCTCGACCTTGCACACCTGGCCCGGCGCCAGCGCCTCGCGCTGGATCAGGAAGACTTTATTGCTCATTGCGATAGTTCCTTCTTGCCCGGCTCATCGCCGGTCACTGCAGATGCAGTTGGACAAATCCCAGGCCGGTCACCCATTCCGGGACGGCCTCGTAGGCGATGGTCTCGCCGCGCGCGCCTTCCAGCGCGCCCATGGCGCAGGCCCAGTTGCGGATTTCCATGCCGCCGTTGCCGCCGTTGGCGAGGATGTATTCGTCGCTGAGCGCAGCCAGCGCCTGCAGGTCGTTGCATTCGGCATAAGCCAGGATCTCGCGATCGAAGGTCTCGTTGACCCGGCCCATCTCCGCGGTGCCGACCCAGTGGCTGATGCCGCCGCTGCCGATCACCACGACCCGCTCGTCCTGCGCATAGGCGTTCACCGCGTCGCGGATCTGGCGGCCGACCTGGATGGCGCGCGCCATGCGGATATACGGGTCCACGCCAGCGGCGAGGTACACCGGGATGGTGCCGACAGTGTGTCCTGCTTCGCGCATCGGCTGCACCATCAGCTGGTTCGGAATGCCGATCGCGTGGTCCACCGTCAGCGCGCGCGCCACCGCCCAGTCGAAGCCGCTCGCGTGGCCGGCGCTCGCGATATGCGATGCCAGCGCTTCGCTGTTCGGGATCACCCCGCGCTTCAGCCCGGGCATCGCGTCCAGCGGGCCGTCCACATCGCCCGTGCCGATCAGGTAGCTGGGCAGGCAGCCGGTACCGAACAACATGTAGTGATCCGCGCCCACGATCACCACGCTGGTGGGCGCCAGTTCCGCCAGCCGCGCCGCGCAAGTCCTGAAGGCGTTCCACATGCGCTCCCGCACCGCGGGCGCCGGCGCCTCGGGGGCGACAAACATCACCGGGTCATGGGGCACCAGGAAGCCACCTACGATCTTTCCCATCTCTGCTCCTGTTCCTAGCGCTTCAATGCGGCGCTGTGCAGCGCCTCGGCCGATCCGACCGGGCGCAGCTTCTTCATGTAGGCGCGCATATCGCGGTCCGGCGACAGCTCCTGCCAGAAGCCCATGGTGAGCATCGGGTTGACGCCGGCCTGCTGCAGGCCGAGCACGTCGAACTGCGTCAGCATGGCCCGCTCCGCCTCGCCAAGGGCAAAGCGCCGCAGATAGGCGTCGGCATCTTCGCGAAAGCGCTGTTTGGCCGAGCGGTCCACCGTCAACTGGTGGAGGACCTTTTCGAGGACGTTGCGGCTCATGGTCTTATGCGCAGAAGGTGGCGACCAGGTGCAGGAAGTCGGCGCGCCGCTCGGTCTGGACCCAGTGCCCGCACTGGCCGAACAGGTGCAGGTCCGCCTGCGGGATCGCGCGGGCCAGCAATTGGCCGCATGCGGGAGGCACCACGCGGTCTTCGCGCCCGTGCAGTACGAGCGTGCGCGCCTCGATCCTGGCGATGGCGGCTTCCGGAAAGCCCTTGACCATGGTCGGGCCTTCCGCGTTCGGCTTGGGCAGCAGCTTGCGCAGCGCGTCCTGTGCGCCGGGACGGGCGCTGGCCTCGTAGCGCGACTGCACCATTTCCGGCGTGATGATCGACTGGTCGAAGGGGAACAGGCGCATGGTCTTTTCCATGTTCTCCGGCGACGGCTCGTACTCCCATGCCGAGCGCAGGCCCGGGGTCTGCTCGAACTCCCCGGCCGGCGTGCCAAGCAGCACGAGGCGGTCGACGCGCTTGGGATCGAACACTGCCAGGCCGACGGAAAGCGCGCCGCCAAAGGAGTTGCCGACAAACGAAGCCTTCTCGATATCCAGCGCATCCATGATGCCGACCAGGTGCCGCACCCATAGCTTGATGTCGTACTTCGTGCCTTCCTTGAACTCGGTAAAGCCAAAGCCCGCGATGTCCGGAACGACAACGCGGAAGGTCTTGGCAAGCTCGCCCATCACGCCCTTCCAGTTCGACCAGCCGGACACGCCGGGTCCCGAGCCATGCAGCAGGAACAGCGGCTTGCCCGCGCCCTGGTCGAAGTAGTTGGTCTGGTGCTCCGCGGCGGTCAAGGTCAAGCCGACGCCTTCATTCTGACTCATTTCAAAATCTCCATACACATACGTATGTGTATGTTATGAAGCGAAGCGAACCGGGTCAAGCTTGATTTAACGCAAATTTATTGGTGTTTACCCGTGGACGGCACACAACCTTTCCGTACATATATGTATTGAACGAGGGAAGTACAATGCTGGCAACTTTTCGTGGAGGCACTATGCCCAAAGGCACGGGGGCGAGTTCAGCGGCCCCTCGCAACCAACTCACACCGGAAGACTGGATCAAGGCTGCACGCAATCTGCTGGTCAGCCGGAGCATTGACGCGGTGCGCGTCGAAGTGCTCGCCAAGGAACTGGAAGTCACGCGCGGCAGCTTTTACTGGCACTTCAAGGATCGCGATGACCTGCTGCACCGCATGCTGACCGCCTGGCGCGACGAAGCCACCGAACAGATCATCTATCGGTTCGAACGCCGGGGACTGGCGCCAAGGGAGCTGGTGCGGGATCTGCTCACGCTGCCGTTCCGGGGCACCGCCGCGCAGGAGGCGGCCTCGACGGAGCTCGCCATCCGCGCCTGGGCCCGCCGCGAAGAGCGCGTGCGCCAGGTGCTCGACGAAGTCGATGCCAAGCGGCTTTCCTATATTGCGCAGTGCTTCAGCGCGCTCGGGTTCGACATCCCGGAGGCGCGGGCCAGGGCGTTCGCGCTATACAGTTACGAATTGTCGGAATCCCTGCTTTCCAATCAGGGAACCACTGCCCAGAAGGAAGAGCGCAGAGCCTGCATGGAACGTCTGCTGCTCAAATAGTTCCAGGTGCCAGGTACGCTGCGCAAACACCGGGGCGATTGCGGCACCTGCCGGGATTTGCTGCCGCGTGCCACCATCGCTACGGCCAGCGCCGCGGCACGCATGCCGTCCGTGGCGGCCCGCGCCGCCACGTTCACGCCGCGATGCGCTCGATCGCCACAGGCGCCTGCGGCGGCTGAATCACCGGCGCATTGCCGCGTGAGCGCCCCGAGCTGAGATAGTCGGCAATCGATTCCTGCGTGACCTCGCCAAGGTAGGCGCCATCCGCATCCACCACCGGCAGCCAGCTGGTGTTGTGCTGGTACATGCGCGACAGCACGATGCGCAAGTGTTCGTCGAACGCGGCGGTAGCGGCAAAGGGCCGCATCGCATCGGCGCACACGCCCTGCCCCGCACGCGCATCGCGCCGCGTGACGAAGCCCAGGGCACGCTGCGCCGCGTCCACCACCGGCAGGTGGCGCACGTCGGCCTCGTCCATCAGGCCGAAAGCCTGTGCCAGCGGCATCTCCGCGCTGCAATGCTGCGCCATGGTGGCGGCGTCGCCGGCACGGACCAGCAGCAAGCGCTTGAGCGTGTTGTCATGGCCGACGAAAGCTTGCACGAAATCGTCGGCGGGATGCGCAAGCAAGGCATCGGGATGGTCGAACTGCACCAGCTTGCCGCGGCGGAAAACCGCTACGCGGTCGCCCAGCTTGATCGCCTCGTCGATATCGTGCGAGACCATGATCACGGTCTTGCCGAGCTGGCGCTGCATCTGGAAGAACTCGTTCTGGATGCTCTCGCGGTTGATCGGATCGACCGCGCCGAACGGCTCGTCCATCAGCAGGACGGGGGCATCCGCGGCAAGCGCGCGAATCACGCCGATGCGCTGTTGCTGGCCACCGGACAATTCGCGCGGATAGCGCGTCAGCATCCTGTCCGGATCGAGCTGCACCATCGACATCAGTTCGCGCGCGCGTTCGCGGCTACGCTTCTTGTCCCAGCCCAGCAGGCGCGGCACCACCATGATGTTTTCCTCGATGGTCATGTTGGGGAACAGGCCGATCTGCTGGATCACATAGCCGATCTTGCGGCGCAGCGTCACTTCGTCCACGCGGGAAGTGTCCTCGCCATCGATCAGCACCCGGCCCGAGCTGGGCTGGATCAGGCGGTTGATCATCTTCAGCGTGGTGGTCTTGCCGCAACCCGACGGGCCGAGGAAAACACAGATTTCCCCCTTGGGCACCGTCAGCGAGACAGCATCCACGGCGCGCACTTCCGCGCCATCCTTTTGCCTGAAGGTCTTGGTGAGTTGGTCGAGTTCAATCATGTTCAGCGAATTCCTTTCGGTGTCAGCGCCCGCTGCAACCACTGCAGGCAGGCATCGGCCACGATGGCGAGCACGCTGACCAGCACCGCGCCGATCGCCAGCTTGCTCATATTGCTCTGGCTGATCGCTTGCAGGATCAGCACCCCAAGACCACCGGCGCCAATGATGGCGGCGATGGTTGCCACGCCGATATTCATCACCACGGCGGTACGCACGCCGCCGAGGATGACGGGCACGGCCAGCGGCAGGTCCACCAGCCGCATGCGCTGCCAGGTGGTCATGCCGATGCCGCGGCCGGCTTCCTGGATGCCGTCGTCCACATTGGCAAGCGCCACGCAGGTATTGCGCATGATCGGCAGCAGCGAATACAGGAACACAGCGGTCACCGCCGGCACGTAGCCGAGCGCGTGGCCGAAGCGCGCGAAGATCGGGATCATCAGGCCGAACAGCGCGATCGACGGCAAGGTCAGCACGATGGTGGCCAGCGTCAGCAGCGGCGCGGCGAGAAAGCGGAAGCGCGCGCACAGGATGCCCAGCGGCACGCCGACGACGATCGCCAGCCCCACCGCCGAGCCGACCAGCGCGAGATGCTGGCCGGTCAGCTTGAGCAGCGTCGGCCAGCTATGTTGGAGGTAGGTCAGCAAATCCATGCGTCCCCTCTCAGATCAGGCCGTGGCTGCGCAGGAATTCCTGCGCCACCTTGTCGGCCGGCTGCTGGCCGATATCGACCCGGTAGTTCATCTCGGTCATGGCCTCGTTATCCAGCTTTGCCGACAGCGCGTTGAGCAGACCGGCGAGTTCCGGATGCTGTTCCAGCGTCGCCTTGCGCACGACGGGCACGGCGTTGTACGCCGGGAAGAAATGCTGGTCGTCCTCCAGCAGCACCAGATCGAAGCCCTTGACGCGGCCATCGGTGGTGTAGACCAGGCCAAGCTCGACCTGGTCGTTCTTCAGTGCCGTATAGACCAGCCCGGGATCGAGCTGGATCACGTCGCGCCGCGCGAACGGCAGCTTGTAGAGCGTCTTCAGCGGCTCCAGCCCGTCGGGGCGCGCGGCGAATTCCATATCGACGGCGAACGGATGCGCGGTGCCCTCCCCGGCCGCCCGCATCTTCTCCGCGAAGGCCGACAGCGTGGTCACGCCGGCAGCCTCGGCGCGCTTGCGCGGCATCGCCAGCGCATAGGTGTTGTTGATGCCGGAGGCATCCAGCCACATCAGGCCGCGCGCCGCATCGAGCGCCTTGACGCGCTCGTAGCTTTCCTGCGCTGCGAGCTTTTCCTCGACCTTGTTGAATACGATCAGGGCGGTGCCGGTGTAGTCCCACACCACGTCGAGCTGTCCGCTCTCCATGGCCTGGCGCATCAGCGTGCTGCCCAGGCCCGAGGTCAGCTCGGCGGCAAGGCCCTTGGCCTCCAGGTACTGCGTGGTCATCGAGGACAGGATCAGTTGCTCGGTGAAATTCTTGCCGCCCACGCGGATGGGGTCGGCGTGCGCCGGCAGCGCCAGCGCCGCCACCGCGGCCAGCACGGCGAGACTCGCCAGCATGCGGGCCTGGCCACGCGCCACGCGGGCCGCGCCGGCCAGCGCGCTTGTGATGAAATGCATCGGGTTCTCCTTCATGGTCGGTACGCGCATCAGCGCGCCAGGCCGCGGCTGCGCAGGTAGCAATAGCCGGCGGCGGCGAACAGGCCGTCCAGGCCCAGGGCCAGCAGCGCGGTGGCCGCGGCGCCCAGCAGCAGCAGGGGCTGGTTGTTCAGGTAGATGCCGGGGAAGATCAGTTCGCCCAGGCTATTGGCGCCGATCAGGAACGACAGCGGCACCGTGCCGACGTTGATCACCAGGCTGATGCGCACCCCCGCCAGGATCACCGGCAAGGCATTGGGCAGCTCGACCTGGAACAGGCGCTGGCGCGCCGTCATGCCAAGGCCGCGGGCGGCTTCGGTCAGGGCCGGGGACACGCCCAGCAGGCCCTCGCAGGTATTGCGCACGATCGGCAGCAGCGAGGCCAGCCACAGCGCCAGGATGGCCGGCCGCTCGCCGATGCCGAGCACCGCCAGGGCCAGGGCCAGCACCGCCAGCGACGGCACCGTGTTGCCGATATTGAAGACCTGCATCAGGCGGTCGGCCCAGCGGCGCATGCAGGGCCGGCTCAGGGCCACGCCGGCCGGAATGCCAGTGGCCAGGGCCAGGCCCATCGACCACGCCACCAGGCGCAGGTGATCGGCCACGTCGTACCACAGGCGGTCTTGATACTGCCGGATGACGTCCACGCCGATCCACGCGACCAGACCGGCCAGCGCGACGAGCGTGAGACATCCCCAGGCCAGCGCCTGGACGGATTGCTTGGACATATTCCCCTCTCTCCGCGCGCCGCATGTGGGCGCGAGCAGCCACATCCGGATCGACGGACGACAAGATGGGCGCGGGCGGATGCAATGGGGGCCGCCGGCCCAGACTAGATTGCCTTGCCCGCCATGACCGGCAGATGAGCCGGTGGACGGGCGCCGGGTTCCACGCCCTGGGGGCGGAAACCCAATTGACGGGACACCATGCCGATGAAGGCGGGGGTCCCTGGAGCGGCGCAACCCGCTGCGAAGACGCAGAAACGGGAGGCCAGTGGCAGCGCAAATTTGATGGTTCCGACGCGCCGCCGGATCAATCGGCCGGTGCTGCGCAGGGAGGGAAGGGAACGACCGGCACCACAAAAACGCGCGGTCCGCACCCTTGGCAACCCGATATGATTACGCAGCATCGGATGACAACGAGAGCCGTATTATACCCATTTCCATCGATCTTGTCAGTATCGCGCTTTCACGCCACTTTTCACCGGCATCTGGCGCGCTTCGTCGGCCATCCCGGCGCGGCCCGCGCTGTTCCAGAAACGTTGCATCCGAGCATGGCGAGCGTGCCACCGGCAGAACAATCTGTTGCCCGGCCGCCCTCTACCGGATTTGCCGCAAACCCTTAAATTGGGAGGGTAGCCAACGGGTCGCGTGCCATTGCCGCCACCCTCGCCAACGCCGGGCCGCTGCCCGGCCAACAGGAGATCGATCATGGAACAACGCACTACCGCCCCCATCGTCCCGGCCACCGCAGTGGAGACCGTGCAGCGCTCGCGCGCGATCGACCGCGTGGTGCGCGGTATCGCCACCTCGGACGGCGCGGGTGTCAAGCTGACCCGCGTGCTGACGCAGAACCTGCAGCGCCGGCTGGACCCGTTCCTGATGCTGGACGCCTTCGGCACCGACAGCCGCGACGACTATATCGGCGGCTTCCCCGATCACCCGCACCGCGGTTTCGAAACCATCACCTATATGCTGGCCGGCCGCATGCGCCATCGCGACAGCGCCGGCAACGAGGGCCTGCTGGAAAACGGCGGTGCCCAGTGGATGGTGGCCGGCGCCGGTGTGGTGCACTCGGAGATGCCCGAGCAGGAAGACGGCCGCATGGAAGGCTTCCAGCTGTGGCTGAACCTGCCCGCCGCGGACAAGATGACGGCGCCGTGGTACCGCGACCTGCCGGCTGCCGCCGTGCCCACCGTGGCGCTGCCGAACGGCGCGACGGTGCGCGTGCTGGCAGGCGCCTCGCATGGCGTGGCCGGCGCGGTGACACGTCCGGTCACGGAGCCGCTGTACCTGGACGTGACGCTGCCGGCGGGGCAAAGCTTCTCGCAGGCGCTGCCGGCCGGGCACAATGCCTTCCTGTACGCCTATCGCGGCGAGATCGCGGTGGGCACGGGCGATAACGCGGCGGTGCTGGAAGCACAGCGCATGGGGGTGCTGGACAATGCGGCGGGTGCCGACGGCGTGAACGTCACCGCCAATGCCGATGCGCGCTTCCTGCTGATCGCGGGGCGGCCGCTGGGCGAGCCGATCGTGCAATATGGGCCGTTCGTGATGAACACACAGGAGCAGATCTACCAGACGCTGGCCGATTTCCGCGAAGGCCGCTTCAACCAGATCGCGGTGAGCCAGGGCGCCTGACGCGCCGGCCATCGCCGGGGTGGCATCGCGCCTCCCCGGCCTCATATCCGGTGGGCGCCCTGCCCACTGGATTTCTCTCCTTTATCCCTATCTCCCCACCTCCCGCGCTGGCCACGGGCGAGCCGGCCGCCCTCCCGCTCGCCAGAGCCCGCCATGTGCCCGCCATGTGCCCGCCATGTGCCCGGCATGCGACTTGCAACCTGCCTGTATCCGTTGCGGGGCCGCCAAAACCGTCCTTTCCGGGTGGTCCGAACCCCGCGCACTTATATAATCCTGCGTTAATAAACGGCATCACGAACCCATGATGGATGCTGCAATGCGAAACGGCGATGCTGCCCCACGCACTGCAGGCAGTGCTGCCGCCATACGAACATCGATCCACGTTGCTGCCATAACAACTCGAGCCGCCTCAGTGACCTTAAGCACAACCCCACGGCTGGCGCTTGCGCATATCAGCAAGCGCTACCCCGGCGTCACCGCCAACGACGACGTTTCCCTGGTCGTCGCGCCCGGCGAGATCCATGCCGTACTCGGCGAGAACGGCGCCGGCAAGTCCACCCTGATGAAGATCATCTTCGGCGCGGTCAAGCCGGACGCCGGCGAGATGCACTTCAACGGTGCGCACGCCGCCATCCACAACCCGCACGATGCCCGCAACCTGGGCATCGCCATGGTATTCCAGCATTTCTCGCTGTTCGATACGCTGACCGTCACCGAGAACATCGCCCTGGGCCTGCCGCGGCAACACAAGGGCGCCGGCGGCAGCCCGCATGCCGGCACCAATATGAAGCAGCTGGCCGAGCAGATCCGCGAGACGGCACAGCGCTACGGCCTGCCCCTCGAGCCGAACCGGCATGTGCACACCTTGTCGGTGGGCGAGCGCCAGCGCGTGGAGATCGTGCGCGCGCTGCTGGCCGGTCCGCAATTGCTGATCCTGGACGAGCCCACCTCCGTGCTGACGCCGCAGGCCGTGCAGACGCTCTTCGTCACGCTGCGCCAGCTCGCCGCGGAGGGCACCAGCATCCTCTACATCAGCCACAAGCTCGACGAGATCCGCGAGCTTTGCCACAGCGCCACCGTGATGCGCATGGGCCGCGTCACCGGCGTGTGCGATCCACGCCAGGAGAGCGCGGCCTCGCTGTCGCGCCTGATGATCGGCGGCGAGCCGCCGCGCGAGACGCGCGTGCAGACCGAGCCCGGTGCCTGCCGCCTGGCCGTGCGCGAACTCTCGCTGCCGCGCGCGCATGCGTTCGCAACAGAACTGGCCGGCATCTCGCTGGACCTGCGCGCGGGCGAGATCGTCGGCATTGCCGGCGTGTCCGGCAACGGGCAGCAGGAATTGCTGGCCGCGCTGTCGGGCGAAGACGTGCGCGCCGAACGCAATGCCGTCACGCTGGACGGCAAGCCAGTCGGCAAGCTCGACGCGCGCCAGCGGCGCCGCGCCGGCCTGGCCTTCGTGCCCGAGGAACGCCTCGGCCGTGGCGCCGTGCCGGCCATGAGCCTGGCCGCGAACATCATGCTCTCGCACCAGTCCGCACCCTATGTGCGGCGCGGCATGATTGCGCCCAAGGCGGCGGCGGGACTGGCGCAGGCCATCATCGGCCGCTTCCGCGTGAAGGCAAGCGGACCCGAAGCGCTGGCCAAGAGCCTGTCGGGCGGCAACCTGCAGAAATTCATCGTCGGCCGCGAGATCGAAAGCGGCCCGAAGGTGCTGATCGTGGCCCAGCCCACCTGGGGCGTTGACGTCGGCGCCGCAGCGCAGATCCACAACGAGCTGCTGGCGCTCAAGGCCACCGGCTGCGCCTTGCTGGTGGTGTCCGAGGAACTGGACGAGCTGTTCGCCATCTGCGATCGCCTGCATGTGATCGCCAAGGGCCGGCTGTCGCCGTCGATCCCCACCCAGGACGCCACGCGCGAGCAGGTCGGCCTGTGGATGAGCGGTTTGTGGGAAGGCGGGCCCGGCGGCCGGCGCGAGCAACAGGAGGCCGTCCTCCATGGCTGATTTCCTGTCCCGCTCTCCCGTCTCGCTGGCGCCGCGCGGCCTGCCCTCGCGCCGCATGGCCTATGCTTCGCCCTTCATCGCGCTCGCGCTGACGCTGGCCTTCGGCGCCCTGCTCTTCCTGCTGCTAGGCAAGGACCCGATGGCCGCGCTCAAGGTCTTCCTGGTCGATCCGCTCAAGGACCGCCGCGCCATCGGCGAGGTGCTGCTCAAAACCGTGCCGCTGGTGCTGTGCGCGCTCGGCCTGTCGGTGTGCTACCGCGCCAATATCTGGAACATCGGCGCCGATGGCCAGTTGATCCTCGGCGGCATCTTCGCCGGTGCCACCGTGCTGTACTTCGACGTGCCCGGCAATGGTGTCAACGGTACCGTGGTGCTGGTGCTGGCATCGCTGGCCGGCGTGATCGGCGGCATGTTCTGGGCCTCGCTCACCGCCGCGCTCAAGGACAAGTTCAACGCCAACGAGATCCTGGTGTCGCTGATGCTGACCTATATCGCGCAGCAGTTGATGCTGTATGTGGTCAACGGTCCGCTGAAGGATCCCAACGGCATGAACTTCCCGCAGTCCAAGGTGTTCTCCTCCGAGTTCCTGCTGCCCAACCTGCTGTCGGGCTCGCGCCTGCACGCGGGCTTTGCGGTAATGCTGGTGCTGGTGGTGCTGATGACCGTCTTCATCTTCCGCAGCTTCGCGGGCTATCGCCTGCAGGTGGGCGGCACCGCGCCGGCGGCGGCGCGCTATGCGGGCTTCTCGGCGCGCCGTTCGCTGTGGAGCGCGCTGATGATCTCGGGCGGCACCGCCGGCCTGGCGGGCGCCTTCGAGGTGACCGGCCCGATCGGCCAGCTGCTGCCGTCGATCTCGCCCGGCTACGGCTTCACCGCCATCATCGTGGCCTTCGTCGGGCGCCTGCATCCGGTGGGCACCGTGTTCGGCGGCATCGTCATGTCGCTGTTCTATATCGGCGGCGAAATGGCCCAGTCGCGCCTGGGCCTGCCATCGGCGATCGGCTCGGTGTTCCAGGGCATGCTGCTGTTCTTCCTGCTGGCCAGCGATACGCTGATCGACAACCGCCTGCGCTGGCGCGCCAAGGCCGCCTGAGCGAGAGCCCACAAGACATGGATCAATTCGCCCCTCTTATCGCCACCGCGATCAACGCCGGTACGCCGCTGCTGCTGGCCGCGCTCGGCCTGCTTATCAACGAACGCTCGGGCGTGCTCAACCTCGGCGCCGAAGGCATGATGCTGGTGGCCGCCGCGTTCGGCTTCATGGTCGGCTACCAGACGCAGTCGCCCATGCTCGGCTTCGCCGCCGGCGCGCTGGCCGGCATGCTGATGGCCACGCTGTTCTCGTGGCTGGCGCTGGTGCTGGCGACCAACCAGGTGGCCACCGGCCTGGCGCTGTCGATCTTCGGCACCGGGCTGTCGGCCTTCATGGGCCAGCGCTTCGTCGGTTTCGCCATGCCGTCGCAGGCCAGGTCGATTCCCTGGCTGGCCGATATTCCCTTCTTCGGGCCGGCCTTCTTCCAGCAGCACTGGATGGTGTATTTCAGCCTGTTCCTGTGCGGCGCCATCATGTGGTTCCTGTTCCGCACGCGCGCCGGGCTGACGCTGCGCGCGGTCGGCGAATCGCCGGAATCCGCGCATGCGCTGGGCTATCCGGTACGCCTGATCCGCTTCGGCGCGCTGTTGTTCGGCGGCGCCTGCTGTGGGTTGGCCGGCGCCTACCTGTCGCTGGTGTACACGCCGATGTGGGTGGAGAACCTGGTGGCCGGTCGCGGCTGGATCGCGCTGGCGCTGACCACCTTCGCCACCTGGCGGCCGGGACGCGTGCTGGCCGGCGCATGGCTGTTCGGCGGCGTCACCATCCTGCAGTTCTACCTGCAGGGGATTGGCGTCTCCATGCCGTCGCAGATCCTCTCGATGCTGCCCTATGCGGCCACCATCGTGGTACTGGCGCTGATCTCGCGCAATCCGGCCTGGATACGCCTGAACATGCCGGCCTCGCTGGGCAAGCCCTTCCGTCCGGGCGTCGCCTGACCATGCCGTTGCCGCGCGCCGGACACCATGCCGGGCCGCGCGGCAGCCCCTGTTTTTCAGAAGTCCGCCAGAGACTTCGAACTCAAAGCCCTCGATTCAGAGCCACGGCTGCAACCTTAGTCAAGAAATCAGTACCCAGATCATTACAAGGAGAAATCATGATCGTCACGCGCAGGAAAACCCTGGCGGCACTTGCCGCCACCGCCGTGCTGGCTCTCGCGGGCTGCGGCAAGAAGGAAGCCGAAAAACCGGCCGAAAGCGCCGCCCCCGCTTCGGCACCCGCCGCGGAGCAGAAGGCAGAACCGCTCAAGGTCGCCTTCGTCTACATCGGACCGGTCGGCGACGCCGGCTGGACCTATGCCCATGACGCCGGGCGCAAGGCCGTGGAAGAGAAGTACGGCGACAAGGTGAAGACCACCTTCGTCGAGAACGTGCCCGAATCCGCCGCCGATGCCGAACGCGTATTCCGCGACCTGGCCGCGCAAGGCAACAAGCTCATCTTCGGCACCACCTTCGGCTATATGGAATCGATGCTCAAGGTGGCCAAGGAATTCCCGGACGTGAAGTTCGAGCATGCCACCGGCTTCAAGACCGCCGAGAACCTGGCGCAGTACGACGTGCGCACCTACGAAGGCGCTTACCTGGCCGGCGTGGTCGCCGGCAAGATGAGCAAGACCGGCAAGATGGGCGTGGTGGCATCGGTGCCCATCCCCGAGGTGATCCGCAATATCGACTCGTTCACCCTGGGGGCGCGCACCGTGAATCCCAAGGCCACCGTCAAGGTGGTGTGGGTGAACAAGTGGTTCGATCCGGGCAAGGAGCGCGAAGCCGCCACCACGCTGATCGGCCAGGGCGTCGACATGCTGATGCAGAACACCGACTCCGCCGCCGTGGTGCAGACCGCGCAGGAAAAGGGCGTGTATGCCTTCGGCTGGGACAGCGACATGAGCAAGTTCGGCGAGAAGGCCCACCTGGCCGCCTCGGTGATCTCGTGGGGCGTCTATTACAACAAGGTGGTGGGCGACGTGCTCGCCAACCAGTGGAAGAACAGCACCACCTGGTGGGGCCTGAAGGAGGGCATGATCGACCTGAAGGGCTTCAACGCCGTGGTGCCGGATGACGTGAAGGCCCTGGTGGAAGAGCGCAAGAAGGGCGTGGTCGACGGTTCCGCGCCGATCTGGAAGGGTCCGCTCAAGGACAATACCGGCAAGGAGCAGCTGGCCAAGGACCAGGTGGCCGACGACGGCTTCCTGCACGGCATCAAGTTCTACGTGGAAGGCGTGGAAGGCAAGATCCCGGGCTGAGCGCCGGACTGCACTCTGCGTTATACCCGGCATGCCCGCCAGCGCGGACATGCCGGCAAGGCGGTGGGGTTGCCACGCCCCGCCGCCCGTCCCCCCAGCCCCCTCCTGGCTGTTCCCCCGTCTCTCCTGAAGCGCCAGCACGGAACTTGAAGCGCCGTGGTTTGGCCCAAGCTATCTGCAAGTGGCCGAACGGGCCACGCCGCGCATGCCAAGTGAAGGAGGCCTCTCATGTGGAAACGATTTTCGGCACTGTGGACACTGGTGCGGCGCGACGGCCGCCTGCTGTGGTTCGCGCTGCGCCACCCCGACGCCCCGCGCTGGCTGCGGCCGGCCACGTTTGGCCTGGTGCTCTATGCCATCTCGCCCATCGACCTGATTCCCGACTTCATCCCCGTGCTGGGGCTCATGGACGACGTGGTGCTGATCCCGCTGGCGGTGCACTTCATCCTGAAATGCCTGCCGCCGCACGTGCTGCGGCAGGCCGAGGCGCGCGCGGGCGCCCGGACGGTGCGGGCGCGCTAGCCGCCGGCTAGGCTCGCACCGGCTGCCGCTCAGGGCAGCAGGATAGTGGTACCGGTGGTCTTGCGGCCTTCCAGGTCGCGATGCGCCTGCGCCACATCCGCCAGCGCGTAGCGTTGGCGGACCTCGACCTTGACCCGGCCGCTGGTGACCATCTCGAACAGCTCGGCCGCCATCGGCTCAAGCAGTTCGCGATGCACCACATAGGTCATCAGCGTCGGCCGCGTGATACGCAGCGAGCCCTTGTTGCCCAGCACGGAAAGATCGAACGGCGGCACCGGACCCGACGCATTGCCAAACACCACCATGGTGCCGCGCGGCGCCAGGCAGTCCAGCGAGCCATTGAATGTGTCCTTGCCCACCGAGTCGTAGACGGCTGCGACACCCTTGCCGCCGGTGATTTCCTTGACCTTGTCGACAAAGGATTCGCGGGTGTAGACGATGGTGTGATCGCAGCCGTGCGCCCGCGCCAGCGCGGCTTTTTCATCACTGCCGGCGGTGCCGATCACGGTCGCGCCCAGCGCCTTGAGCCACTGGCTGGCGATCAGGCCAACCCCGCCCGCGGCGGCGTGCAGCAGCACGGTGTCGCCGGCTTGCACGCGGTAGCTGTCGCGCACCAGGTATTGCGTGGTCAGGCCTTGCAGCATCATGGCCGCGCCCTGCTCGAACGAAATGGCATCCGGCAGGCGCACCACGATATCCGCCGGCATCACCCGCACCTGGGCGTAAGCGCCCGTGGGACGGCCGGCATAGGCCACGCGGTCGCCCACGTTCAGGTGCGGCACGCCATCACCCACCGCCTCCACCACGCCGGCGCCTTCCATGCCAAGGCCGGCCGGGAGCTGCTGCTTGTACAGTCCGGTGCGGAAATAGACGTCGATGTAGTTGAGACCGACCGCTTCGTGCCGCACGCGGACTTCGCCGGGGCCGGGATCGCCGACCTCGACATCGATCCACTGCATCACCTCGGGACCGCCGGTCTCGAAAATACGGATAGCCTTGCTCATGTGTCGCTCCATTTATCCTGGTTTTGGTGGATGGCTATCGATGCCGTCGATGACGTCGATGCCACCGGCACCGTGAATGCCCGCGGGCGCATCGATGTGCAATGCGCGGACTGCGTGCGGGAACTCAGGCCGAAGCGCCCGGTTCCGGATACAGGCGCCGCAGCTCGGCAATCAGCAGATCGGCGGTCGCCACATTGGTGGCGCAGGGTACGTTGTGCACGTCGCAGGCGCGCACCAGCGCATTGATGTCGGGTTCGTGCGGCTGCGGCGTCATGGGGTCGCGCAGGAAGATCACCACGCCCACGCGGCCCTCGGCCAGTTGCGCGCCGATCTGCAGGTCGCCGCCCCAGGGGCCGGACAGCATGCGTGTCACCGTCAGGCCGATCTCGTCGCTCAGGCGGCCGCCTGTGGTGCCGGTCGCCAGCAACTCGCAGCGGGAAAGAAAATCGCGATGACGGCCGGCAAAGGCAACGATGTCGTCTTTCTTGTGGTCGTGCGCGATCAGCGCGATACGGGGGGGAGTCATCGGCATCATCCTGGCCAATCAGCAAAGACCGGGCCGGCAAGGCCCGGCGGAAAACACCCGGTCGGCAGCGACGCCGCCACACCGGGCAGTATCGAGGCAACCGCTTAGAACGTGCCCGGGTAGGCGCCGCCGTCGAGCAGCACATTCTGCCCGGTCATATAGGCCGCCTGGCGGCTGCACAGGAAAGCGCAGGTGGCACCGAACTCGGCCGGCTCGCCGAAGCGGCGGCTCGGGTTCTGCGCGGCGCGGCGCTCGGCGACCTCCGCAACGGACAGGCCCGCCTTCTTGGCGCCGCCTTCCATGGTCTTGTAGAGGCGATCGGTGTTGAACGGGCCGGGCAGCAGGTTGTTGACGGTCACGCCATGCTGCGCGACTTCGCGCGCCAGGCCGGCGACGAAGCCGGTCAGGCCCGAGCGGGCGCCGTTGGACAGGCCGAGCACGTCGATCGGCGCCTTCACGGCGCCGCTGGTGATGTTGATGATGCGGCCCCATTTGCGCGCGATCATGCCGTCCACGGTGGCCTTGATCAGCTCGATCGGCGTCAGCATATTGGCGTCGATCGCGGCCAGCCAGGCATCGCGGTCCCAGTCGCGGAAATTGCCGGGGGGCGGGCCGCCGGCATTGTTGACCAGGATGTCCAGGCTGCCCAGCTTGGCAACGGCATCCAGCGCCAGCTTGCGCCCCTCCGGGGTGGTGATGTCGGTGGCCACCGCCACCACGCGCCGGCCGTGGCGCGCGCGCAGGTCCGCCGCCGCTTTCTCCAGCGCCTCGGCGCCGCGCGCCACGATCACCACGTCCACGCCTTCGGCGGCCAGCGCGTCGGCGCAGGCAAAACCGAGACCCTTGCTGGCGCCGCACACCAGCGCATGCTTGCCGCGCAATCCTAGATCCATCTCAGTTACTCCTTTGTGTCATCGAGGCGGCCACCCGCCTGCTCGTTATTCTGCCCGTGCCTCGCCTTGGCCGCCGTGCCGGCTGGCACCGATACCACCGATGCGTCCGATGCGTCCGATGCGTCCGATGCGCCCTAAGCCCCCCGGCCGCGCCGACAGCAAATATATCCCGCCCATCACCAGCACGCTGCCGGCGAGCTGCACGCCGGTGATCGGCTCGCCCAGCAACCAGAAGCCGAGGAACAAGGTCGACACCGGCCCGAGCATGCCCGCCTGCGACGCCATCGGCGCGCCGATGCGCGCCACCGCCACCATGGTCAGCGATACCGGCAGCACCGTGCAGAACACCGAGTTGACCAGCGACAGCCACATCACCGGAGCCGGCTGCAACAGCTCGGCCAGCGGCCGCCGCAGCACCAGGTACTGCACCGCGCAACAGGCCGTGGAAACGCACATCGCATACGCCACCAGGCGCAGCGAACCGATGCGCTGCACCAGCTCGCCCGAGGCGATCAGGTAGATGCCGTAGGTGAGTGCGCTGCCCAGCACCAGCGCGGCGCCCAGCCAGACCTGGCTGCCGCTCACGTCGAGATCATGCGCGAAAACCAGCACGATGCCTATATAGGCGAGCAGCAGCGACAACCATTGCCGGCGGCCGATGCCGCGCTTGAACAGCACGGCGCTGGCCAGCAGCACGAAGGACGGCGTCAGGAACAGGATCAGCCGCTCGAGCCCGGCGGTGATGTATTGCAGCCCGAGGAAGTCGAGGAAGCTCGACAGGTAGTAGCCGATGACGCCGAGAAAGACGATGCGGCCCCGGTCGGCCCAGGACAGCGCCGGCAGCCGGCGCGACTGCCACCACCCGATCGCCATGAACAGCGGCGCGGCGAACAGCATGCGCAGGCTGATGACCATGACCGCGTCGACCTGGTAGCGGTACATCAGCTTGGCGACGATGGCCTTGCCGGAAAAAAGGATGGCGCCGACGGCGGCCACGGCAAGGCCGGCTCGCTGCGATGCCGGCTGGGCGGGAAACACGGTGCTGGAGAGCTGGGATGCGGACACGGGGAAAACCGGATAGGGAGGCCGCGCGCCGCTGGACGCGGGACGGACCGCTGAAGACGCGAGCCATTGTATGCGAAAAGAGGCAACTGCACCGGCGCCCGCCCGATGCCCCGGCGCCGTGCGTATCCGCGCAACCTGGCAGGCATTCGCAAACTGCCGTAAGCTCGCCGGTCGGCGCGTTCCGCACGCGCCCCATAAGAAAAACCGGGAGCATTTATGACGGCAGTTCAGCTTTTCCTTCTTTCCTCGCACACGCCGGTCTCCGGCACCCGCCCCAACGGCCAGCGTCAAACCCCGCTAGCCCGCGGCGCGCGCCACAGCCATCCGCTGATGGCCGCCGCGGCCGCGGTCGCCGCGCTGGCGGCAGGCTGGCTGCCTGCCGGCGCCCGCGCGGCCGACTACCCCGTCAAGCCGATCCGCTTCATCGTGCCTTACGCCGCCGGCGGCACCACCGACCTGGTGGCGCGCACGGTGGGCCAGAAAGTCGCCGAGAAACTGGGCCAGCCCGTGGTGGTGGAAAACCGCCCCGGCGCGGGCGGCAATATTGGCATGGAGGCCGTGTCCAAGGCCGCGCCGGACGGCTACACCATCGGCTTCGGCGCGATCTCGACCAATGCGCTCAACCCGCACATCTACAAGCATGTGCCATTCGACCCGCGCAAGGATTTCACCGCCGTCAGCCTGCTTGGCACCTCGACCATCGTCCTGGAGGTCAGCAACGGCCTGCCGGTGAAAAACGTGGCCGAACTGATCGCCTATGCCAAGGCCCACCCCAGCCTGACCTACGCCACCGCGGGCACCGGCACCTCGATGCACCTGGCGGGTGCGATGTTCTCGCAGATGACGCAGGCTGGCCTGACCCATGTGCCATACAAAGGCAGCAGCCCGGCCATCAACGATATGCTGGGCGGCCACGTGCAGGTGATGTTCGACAACCTGCCGGCCTCGCTGCCGCATATCCAGGGCGGCAAGCTGCGCGCGCTGGCGGTGGCCGGCAAGAGCCGCTCGCCGGCCTTGCCCAATGTGCCGACGCTGGCCGAAGCCGGCCTGCCGGGATACGCGATCGAGCCCTGGTTCGGCGTCTACGGCCCCGCCGGCCTGCCCGCGCCAGTGGTGCACGCGCTCAATGCCGCCTTTGTCGAGGCGCTGGGCAAGGCGGACGTCAGGGACAAGCTGGTCCAGGCCGGCTTCAGCCCCAAGGGGTCGAGCGCGGCGGACCTGCAATCGCTGACGCTGTCCGAGTACGAAAAGTTCGGCAAGATAGCCAAGAGCGCCAGCATCTCGATGGACTGAGCGCCAGCGCGCCGCCTGCGTCCGGCCGGTTCCCCCGCCCCTTGGGGACCGGGGCACCGCCGGCAGCGGGCGGGCCGGCATCCATTACAATCCGGCTGCAACGGGCCATCGCGCTCTCCTCCCCTCCCCAGCCGCCGCCTACCCGCCATGAAGCAAGATCCGCGTTTCCCAAAGCTGTACATCCTCGATCACCCGCTGATCCAGCACAAGCTCTCCCATATGCGCGACAAGGACACCTCCACGCGCACGTTCCGCGAGCTGCTGCGGGAGATCACGCTGCTGATGGGTTATGAAATCACGCGCGACCTGCCGCTCACCACGCGCCGCATCGAGACGCCGCTGGTGGAAATCGACGCGCCCGTCATCGCCGGCAAGAAGCTCACCATCGTGCCGGTGCTGCGCGCCGGCGTGGGCATGAGCGACGGCCTGGTCGAGCTGATTCCCTCGGCCCGCATCGGCCATATCGGCGTCTACCGCGACGACCAGCACCGCCCGGTGGAATACCTGGTGCGCCTGCCCGACGTGGAAGACCGCAGCTTTATCCTGTGCGACCCGATGGTCGCCACCGGCTACTCCGCCGCCCATGCGGTGGATGTGCTCAAGCGCCGCGGCGTCAAGGACGATGCGATCACCTTCGTCGCGCTGGTGGCGGCGCCGGAAGGCGTGGAGGTCTTCCAGAAGGCGCACCCCGACGTGAAGCTGTTCGTCGCGTCGCTGGACAGCCACCTGGACGAGCACGCCTATATCATCCCCGGCCTGGGCGACGCGGGCGACCGCCTGTTCGGCACCAAGAACTGACGTTCCCGCGGGAGCGGGCGCTGAAACACGCCCGGCAATGGGCGTGGCCGGGACTGTATGCGCCCGGCTTGATCCGCCTCAATCCCCGCTGCAAGGGGTCTGCCTAGACTGGCGGCAACGGCACGCTATCCGTGCGTGCCACGCCTGACCAGGGAGACCCAGATGGCAGCCTTGAAAATCCTGTTCACCACCGGCACCGGGCTGATGAGCCTCGGCGTCATTGCCTTCATCATCGGCATGGGCTGTTTCTTTACCCGGCTGTTCCTGCGCAAGATGCGGGAAGACGCGGAAGCGGCGCGCCGCGGCTGAAAGCCGTTCCCGGCGACGGCCGGCGCCAACCGCCGCCCGGGCTGCCGCCTGCTTCTCCTACTTCTTCTTGCCGGAACCCAGCAGGCTGCCCAGCACGCCGCGGATCAGTTCGCGCCCGACTTGCGAGCCGACCGTACGCGCAGCCGATTTGGCCATCGATTCCAGGATGGAGTCGCCGCGACCGGTCTTGCCGGTACCCCGGGTCAATCCGCCGAAGATCTCGCCGGCCTGCTCGAGCCAGCCGCCGCCCTGTGCCGGCGCCTGCTCCGGCGGGCCGGCCGTGGGCACGCCGCCGGCCGGCGTGGCGGGGGCGGAACCGGGCGCCGGCGCGGCCGGGCTGCCCTTGAGCTTCTCGTAAGCCGACTCGCGATCGATGGTCTGCTCATAGGTGCCGGCCACCAGCGAGCTGGCCAGCAACTGCTTGCGCTCGTCGTCGGTGATCGGGCCGATCCGGCTGCCGGGCGCCAGCACCCAGGCGCGCTCCGTGATGCCGGGAATGCCCTTGGCATCGAGCAGCGACACCAGGGCCTCGCCCACGCCCAGCTCGCCGATGGCCTGTTCGATATCCAGCCCGGGATTGGCGCGCATGGTGGTCGCCGCCACCTTGACCGCCTTCTGGTCGCGCGGCGTGAAAGCGCGCAGCGCATGCTGCACGCGGTTGCCAAGCTGGCCCAGCACGGTGTCCGGGATATCCGCGGGATTCTGCGTGACGAAATACACGCCCACGCCCTTGGAGCGGATCAGCCGCACCACCTGCTCGATCTTGTCGAGCAGGGCCTTGGGCGCATCGTTGAACAGCAGGTGCGCCTCGTCGAAGAAAAACACCAGCTTGGGCTTGTCGAGATCGCCCGCCTCGGGCAGCTTTTCGAACAGTTCCGACAGCAGCCACAGCAGGAAGGTGGCGTAGAGCTTGGGCGAATTCAGCAGCTTGTCGGCGGCGAGGATATTGACCACGCCCCGCCCGTTCTCGGTCTGGATGAAGTCGTCCAGGTTGAGCATGGGCTCGCCGAAGAAGACGTCGGCGCCTTGCGACTCCAGCGACATCAGGCCGCGCTGGATGGCGCCGATCGAGGCCGCCGAGATATTGCCGTATTCGGTGGTGAACTGGCCGGCGTTGTCGCCCACGTACTGCAGCATGGCCCGCAGGTCCTTGGCGTCGAGCAGCAGCAGGCCGTTGGCGTCGGCAATGCGGAACACCAGGTTGAGCACGCCCTGCTGGGTGTCGTTGAGCTCCAGCATGCGCGACAGCAGCAGCGGCCCCATATGCGAGACCGTGGCGCGCACCGGATGGCCCTTCTGCCCGAACACATCCCATAGCGTGGTGGGACAGCCCCCCCAGACCGGCTCGGGCAGGCCGAGGTCAGCCAGGCGCGCCTTGAGTTTGTCGGACAGCTTGCCCGGCTGGGATATGCCGGTCAGGTCACCTTTGACGTCGGCCATGAAGACCGGCACCCCCAACTGGGAGAAGCCCTGGGCCAGGCTTTGCAGCGTCACGGTCTTGCCGGTGCCGGTGGCGCCGGTGATCAGGCCGTGCCGGTTGCCCATCTCGGGCAGCAGGGCAAGTTCCAGCGCGGCATTCTTGGCGATGATGATAGGTTCGGCCATGATCTCTCTGGTTGGCAGGCAGCGCAGCGGCGTGGCCGCGACCGTCCCCGCCCCCTGGCCATCCCCGCATCGGGGGTGCCAGCGGCGGCGGGGCCGCGTGATAAAATACCGGGCTGATTATAGCCAGCCCCCAGGCCGGCTCCCAGACACACAACATCATCCGGCCGTGCCGGGCGACCCTGCATCGTTCGCCCGGCAAGGCCGGCGCGCTCCCGCCAACGCGCGCGCGTCAAACGTTTTCCGCTTCGGAGAGAATCATGGCCGGTCACTCAAAATGGGCCAATATCAAACACAAGAAAGCCGCCGCTGACGCCAAGCGCGGCAAGGTCTGGACGCGCCTGATCAAGGAAATCACCGTCGCCGCCAAGCTCGGCGGCGCGGATCCCGACTCCAACCCGCGCCTGCGCCTGTCCATGGACAAGGCAATGGACGCGAACATGCCCAAGGACAACATCCAGCGCGCCATCCAGCGCGGCGTGGGTGGCCTGGACGGCGCCAACTACGAAGAAATCCGCTACGAGGGCTATGGCCTCGCCGGCGCGGCCATCATCGTCGACTGCCTGACCGACAACCGCACCCGTACCGTGGCCGAAGTGCGCCATGCCTTCTCCAAGAACGGCGGCAACATGGGCACGGAAGGCTCGGTGGCGTTCATGTTCACCCATTGCGGCCAGTTCCTGTTCGCTCCCGGCACCGCCGAGGACAAGCTGATGGAAGCCGCGCTGGAAGCCGGCGCCGACGACGTCGTCACCAACGACGACGGTTCGATCGAAGTGCTGTGCCCGCCCAACGATTTCGCCACGGTCAAGGCCGCGCTGGAAGCCGCGGGCTTCAAGGCCGAGATGGCCGACGTCACCATGAAGCCGCAGAACGAAGTCAGCTTCACCGGCGACGACGCCGTCAAGATGCAAAAGCTGCTCGACGCCCTGGAGAACCTGGACGACGTGCAGGAAGTCTTCACCAACGCGGTGATCGAGGAGTAAGGCGGGGATCGGGTAAGACCTCGCCTCACGGCGGCAGCGCGGCTCGATAAGCCATTGCTGCCGCTTTTCGCATTTCGCATGCGTCATTTTTTCTGGCAGTAGATCATGAAAGTATTGGTTGTCGGCTCGGGTGGTCGTGAGCACGCGCTGGCCTGGAAACTGGCCCAGTCGCCCAAGGTGCAGGTGGTGTACGTGGCGCCGGGCAACGGCGGCACCGCGCTCGACAAGCGTCTGCAGAACATTCCGCTGACCGATCCGGAAGTGCTGGCCGCCTTCGCCGAGCGCGAAGGCGTGAACTTCACCGTGGTCGGCCCCGAGGCCCCGCTGGCGGCTGGCATCGTCGATATCTTCCGCGCCAAGGGCCTGCGCATCTTCGGCCCGACGCAAGCGGCGGCCCAGCTGGAATCCTCCAAGGATTTCGCCAAGGCCTTCATGCAGCGGCACGGCATCCCGACCGCCGCCTACCAGACCTTCAACGACGCCGCCGCCGCCCATGCCTATATCGACGCGCAGGGCGCGCCGATCGTGATCAAGGCCGACGGCCTGGCCGCCGGCAAGGGCGTGGTGGTTGCCGCCACGCTGGAAGAAGCGCACAGCGCGGTCGACATGATGCTGGCCGACAACCGCCTCGGCGATGCCGGCGCGCGCGTGGTGATCGAAGAGTTCCTCGAGGGCGAGGAAGCCAGCTTCATCGTGCTGGTGGACGGCAGGAACGTGCTCGCCCTGGCCACCAGCCAGGACCACAAGCGCCTGCTCGATCACGACGCCGGCCCCAATACCGGCGGCATGGGCGCGTATTCGCCGGCGCCGGTGGTCACGCCTGCGCTGCACGCGCGCGCGCTGCGCGAGATCATCATGCCGACCGTGCGCGGCATGGAGAAGGACGGCATCGTCTACACCGGTTTCCTCTACGCCGGCCTGATGATCGACGCCGAAGGCAACCTCAAGACGCTGGAATTCAATTGCCGCATGGGCGATCCGGAAACCCAGCCGATCCTGGCGCGCCTGAAGACCGACCTGGTCGACGTGATGGAGCATGCCGTCAGCGGCAAGCTCGACGAGATCGAGCTTGACTGGGACCGCCGCACCGCGCTGGGCGTGGTGATGGCGGCGCACGGCTATCCCGATGCGCCGCGCAAGGGCGACGCCATCACCGGCATCCCGCCCGAGGCCGACGACAGCGTGACCTTCCACGCCGGCACCACGCTCACGGACGGCGTGCTGCTGACCACGGGCGGGCGCGTGCTGTGCGTGGTAGGCCTGGCCGATACCGTCAAGGCGGCGCAGCGCGCGGCCTACGCCGCCGCCGAGAAGATCCACTTCGACGGCATGCAGTACCGTACCGACATCGGCTACCGCGCGATCAAGCGGTAAAGGAACGGATAAATCTGCTGCGAGCGGCCCATGGCCGGTCCGGTGGTGCTCGCCTTACCCATGTACGGCTGCGCTCCCCGGACCGGCCATAGGCCGCTCGCTACGATTTCCCCCACCCCTGTACGATTGCCCTGGCCAAACTGACCCGATCCGGCCAAGGCTTGCGCCAGCCAGTACAATCATGACATCGCGATGACGGCCGGGCAGGTTGGAAAGACCTGTCCGGCCGTCACCGCTCCGGCCCACCCGCCCGCACACCATGATCGATTCCCAGGCAGTCCGTGCCTATCTGCTCGGTCTGCAAGACCGTATCACCGACGCCGTCGCCGCCATCGATGGCCAGCCGTTCTCGACCGATGCCTGGGAGAAGCCGCCCACCGAGCGCCTGCGCGGCAGCGGCCGCACCCGCATACTGGAAGGCGGTGCCGTGATGGAGCGCGCCGGCGTGGGCTTCTCGCACGTGCAGGGCGACGCGCTGCCGCCGTCGGCCACCGCCAACCGTCCGGAACTGGCGGGCCGCGGCTTCGAGGCGCTGGGCGTCTCGCTGGTATTTCACCCGCGCAACCCCTACGTGCCCACCGTGCACATGAACGTGCGCTGCCTGATGGCGGTAAAGGAAGGCGCCGAGCCGGTCTGGTGGTTCGGCGGCGGCATGGACCTGACGCCGTACTACGGCGATGCCGGCGACTGCACCCACTTCCACCGCACCTGCCGCGACGCGCTCGCGCCCTATGGCGAGGACCTCTATCCGCGCTTCAAGCGGTGGTGCGACGAATACTTCTTCCTCAAGCACCGGGGCGAGGCACGCGGCATCGGCGGCATCTTCTTCGATGACTTCTCCGCGCTTGGCTTCGAGCGCAGCTTTGCCATGATGCAGTCCGTGGGCGATGCCTTCCTGGACGCCTACCTGCCGATCCTGCAGGCGCGCAAGGACACACCCTATGGCGAGCGCGAACGCGACTTCCAGGCTTACCGGCGCGGCCGCTACGTGGAATTCAACCTGGTATTCGACCGCGGCACGCATTTCGGCCTGCAATCGGGCGGGCGCAGCGAGTCGATCCTGATGTCGATGCCGCCGCTGGCCAGCTGGCGCTACGACTGGCAGCCGGAGCCGGGCAGCGCGGAAAGCGCGCTGTACACCGATTTCCTGCCAGTACGCGAGTGGGCCTGACGGCAACCCTATGGAATACGACAACGCAGCACCGCGCACCGCCAACGCAGCATCCACCGCCTCCAGCACTGCCGGCCATGGCGCCCGCCCCTACCGGCTCGGCATCCTCGGCGGCACCTTCGACCCGCCGCATATCGGCCATGTGGCGCTGGCCAGGCTATGCATCGAGCATCTGGAACTGGACGAACTGGTCTGGATCCCGACCGGCCAGTCCTGGCAAAAGGGCGACGACGTAACCCCTGCCGCCGACCGGCTCGCCATGACCGAGCTGGCCGCGGCGACGCTGTCGGACACCCGCGCGCGGGTCCATGCCAGCCGCATGGAAGTGGATCGCGCGGGTCCCAGCTACACCGTCGACACCGTGCACGAACTGCGCGAGCGCTATGGCCCCACCGCCTCGCTGGCCTGGCTCATGGGGGCCGACCAGTTGCTGCGCCTGCACACCTGGCATGGCTGGCAGGAACTGTTCGCCGATGTCCATCTTTGCGTCGCGACCCGGCCCGGTTTCGACCTCGGGGAACTGGACGGTCCGGTACGGGAAGAGCTCGCGGCGCGGCGCGCATCCACCGACCTGATACAATCCATGCCCTCCGGCCGCATGTGGATCGACCAGACGCTTGCCGTCGACCTCTCCTCCACCGCCCTACGCCAACGCCTGGCTGCCGGACAACCGGCAGATGACCAGCTGCCGCCCGGCGTGGCACACTACATCGCGAGCCGCGGCCTGTATCGGCCGACCCAGTCGGATCTGCCCATCCCGGCCCGCCCCAAAACCGATCTCAGCTGAACTGAAAAGCACCATGGATATTCGCAAACTGCAACGCGCCATCGTCGACGGCCTCGAAGATGTCAAAGCGCAGGACATCAAGGTGTTCGACACCACCCACCTGACCGAACTGTTCGACCGGGTGGTGATCGCCAGCGGGAGCTCGAACCGCCAGACCAAGGCGCTGGCCGCCTCGGTCCGCGATACCGTCAAGGATGCCGGCGGCCATATCATCGCGGTGGAAGGGCTGGAAACGGGTGAATGGGTGCTGGTGGATTGCGGCGACGCGGTCGTGCACATCATGCAGCCGCAACTGCGCATGTACTACAACCTCGAGGAAATCTGGGGCGACAAGCCGGTACGCCTGAAGCTGTCCGCCGCCAAGAAGGGCCTGGCCAAGGCCAGCGAGCCGATGGACGAGGAAGACGACGCCGCCCCGGTGGTGCGCACCGCGCGCCGCGCCAGCGGCCTGCGCCCCGCCCTGGCCCGCCTGCCGGAAGGCATGAAAGAGCCTTCGCCGCCGCTTGGCCACGAAGACACCGATCCGGATGCCATCGCCACCAACCGCGCCCCGGCCGTGGCAAAGCGCCTGACCAGCGCCCTGGGCTCGGCCCCGGCACGCAAGGCGCCGGCCAAGTCCGCCGCACCGCGCAAGACCGCTGCCGGCACCGGCGCGGCACGCAAGACCGCCACCAAGACGGCCACCAAAACGGCTGCCAAGGCACCTGCCGCCAAGGCCCCGGCCGCGCGCAAGCGCACCACCCGCTCGGCCTGAGCCGGGCCGGGCCGCCTCCCGCCATGCAGTTGCTGATCGTGGCCGTTGGCCACAAGATGCCCGGCTGGATCGAATCCGGCTTCGCGGAGTATGCCAAGCGCATGCCCCCGGAGCTGCGCATCGAGCTGCGCGAAATCAAGCCCGAAGCGCGCTCGTCCAGCAATAACGCCACCACCGTGATGCAGCGGGAGGCGGCCCGCATCGAGGCGGCGCTGCCCAAGCAATGCCGCATCGTGGCGCTGGACGAGCGCGGGCGCGATCTCACGACAGTGCAGCTTGCCGGGCAACTGGGCGACTGGCAGCGCGAAGGCGGCGATGTCGCCTTCCTGATCGGCGGCGCCGACGGGCTCGATCCCGCCCTGAAAGCCCGTGCCCAGACCCTGATCCGGCTCTCCAGCCTGACCCTGCCGCATGGCATGGTGCGCGTGCTGCTGGCCGAACAGCTTTACCGGGCCTGGTCGGTCACGCAGAACCATCCGTATCACCGGGTCTGAGCGGCTTGCGCCTGCCGTCCTGCCGGCTGCCCAGGGCAGGCAGGTACAATGCGGCCGGAGCGGCGCATACCGCCCGCTGGCGCTCCCCTACCCGGATTCCCCGACTGCCTGCCGTGACCCATTCCTTCCTCTATCTCGCCTCCCAGAGCCCGCGCCGGCGCGAATTGCTCACCCAGCTTGGCGTCGCCTACGAGTTGCTGCTGGCCGATGGCGATGAAGACGCCGAGGCGCTGGAAGCCGTACTCCCTGGCGAAAGCCCCGACGACTACGTGCAGCGCGTGTGCGCGCTCAAGGCCGAGGCCGCGCTGCGCCGGCGCGAACGGCGGGCCCTGCCGGACGCGCCCATCCTGACTTCGGACACCACCGTCTGCCTCGGCGGCGAGATCCTCGGCAAACCCGCCGACGACGCCGACGCGGCACGCATGCTGGCCGCGCTGTCCGGCACCACCCACCGCGTCCTGACGGCGGTGACGGTAGTGTCCACGCTCGGCCTGCGCCATGCCCTATCGGTCTCCGAGGTCAGCTTCCGCGCCATGACCCCTGGCGAGATCGCGGCCTACGTTGCCAGCGGCGAGCCGGCCGGCAAGGCCGGCGCCTACGGCATCCAGGGCCGCGCCGCCGAGTTCGTGGCGCGAATCGGCGGCAGCTATTCGGGTATCATGGGTTTGCCCCTGTTCGAGACGGCTGCGCTGCTCAGACAGGCCCAACTGCGGTTCTGAGAACCCCGCCATCGACCTTCCGTCACCTTGTGGCCGTCACCCCATGGCCGTCACCCCATGGCCGTGACGTCGCCCCCGGAGCGCGTGGCGGCAAAGTGCGGACAACCATCTGGCCGGTCAGCCGGCGACGAGTTTCATCCACTATGACTGAAGACATCCTCGTCAACATCACACCGCAGGAAACGCGCGTGGCCATCGTGCAGCAGGCCGCCGTGCAGGAACTCCATGTCGAGCGCACGCTGTCGCGCGGGCTGGTCGGCAACATCTACCTCGGCAAGGTCGTGCGCGTGCTGCCGGGCATGCAATCCGCCTTCATCGATGTCGGCCTGGAACGCGCGGCCTTCCTCCACGTGGCCGATATCTGGCATCCGCGCGACCCCGAAAAAAACGGCAACACCGCGCCGCTGGCGATCGAGAAGACGCTCTACGAAGGCCAGGCGCTGATGGTGCAGGTCATCAAGGACCCGATCGGCACCAAGGGCGCGCGCCTGTCGACCCAGGTCAGCATTGCCGGGCGCACCCTGGTCTACCTGCCACAGGACCCGCACATCGGCATCTCCCAGCGCATCGAGGGCGAGGTCGACCGCGAAGCGCTGCGCTCGCGCGTGCAGGGGCTGGTGCCGGCGGATGAGCGCGGCGGCTTTATCGTGCGCACCATCGCCGAGGAATCCAGCAACGAGGAACTCGGCAACGACATCGCCTACCTGCGCAAGATCTGGGCCTCGATCCGCCAGAACGCCACCACCCTGCCCGCGCCCAGCCTGCTCTACCAGGACCTCAACCTGGCCCAGCGCGTGCTGCGCGACTTCGTCAACGACGCCACCAACGTGATCCAGGTGGATTCGCGCGAGAACTACCTGAAGCTGGTCGAATTCGCCGAGGAGTACACGCCCGCGGTGCTGCCGCGGCTGTCGCACTACACCGGCGAGCGCCCGGTCTTCGACCTCTTCAATATCGACGCGGAGATCGAGAAAGCCCTGTCGCGCCGGGTCGACCTGAAATCCGGCGGCTACCTGATGATCGACCAGACGGAGGCCATGACCACCATCGACGTCAACACCGGGGGCTATGTCGGCGCGCGCAATTTCGACGACACCATCTTCAAGACCAACCTCGAAGCGGCGCATACCATCGCGCGCCAGCTGCGGCTGCGCAACCTCGGCGGCATCATCATCATCGACTTCATCGATATGGAGAACACCGAGCACCGCGACCAGGTGCTCTCGGAGCTCAAGCGCGCGCTGTCGCGCGACCGCACCCGCATCACCGTCAACAGCTTCTCGCAACTGGGGCTGGTGGAGATGACCCGCAAACGCACCCGCGAGTCGCTGGCGCACGTGCTGTGCGAGCAATGCCCCGTGTGCACGGGCAAGGGCCAGGTCAAGACCCCGCGCACGGTCTGCTATGACATCCTGCGCGAGATCATGCGCGAGTCGCGCCAGTTCAACCCGCGCGAATTCCGCATCCTCGGCTCGCAGCAAGTCATCGACCTGTTCCTCGAGGAAGAAAGCCAGCACCTGGCCATGCTCGGCGATTTCATCGGCAAGCCGATCTCGCTGCAGGTGGAATCGACGTTCCATCAGGAACAGTACGACATCATCCTGATGTAGACAGGAACCGCATCAGGCGATGCCCCCGGCGGCCGCCTGATGCGGCGAAACGCTCTCGCGCAGGAAGCCCCGGATCAAGCGCACCAGGTCCTCTTCCATCTCCGGGCTGGCAAGCAGCGTCTCGTCCTGCGCAAGCGCACTGCGAATCACGCCGATCACGGCCTGCGTCATCACGAACGCAGCCATGGGCCGCAGGACGAGCACGCGATTCTGCGCGTCCACCAGCCGGCCTGAACTCAGCCACTCAATGACCTGCGCCGCGGAGCTGTCCAGGGCGGGACGGCTGCGCGAAGCCAGCGCCACCTCCAGCAATAGCTTGCGCACCCGGTGACGGCCGCCGAATGCGCCCAGCAGCGCGCGGACCAGCAGCCTGGCGCGATCGCCGGGGTCGCCGGCGCCCGGCGTGCCCAGCAGGACATCCAGCCGGCCCAGCACGCGCTCGATCTCCCGGCGGCCCAAGGCCTCCATCACTTCCTGCTTGTTCGAGAAATACTGGTAGAGCGTACCGATGCTGATGCCCGCAACCTCGGCGATCCGGTTGGTGCTCAGGGTTTCCATGCCTTCCCTGTCGAGCAGCCGGATGGTTGACTCGAATATGAGTTCCAGCTTCTCGCGAGCGCGCGCCTGCGTCGGTCGGCGGCGCCTTGGACCGCTGATCTTAAGGGGTTTCAGCTCCATGGACGGCGCTCCGGAACGCGAGTAAATGAATCTGATACTAGCTCATATAATCGTCCAGACAACGCGTCCGAACAACATCGCGCACCGGGGCCGGGCATGACAAATCTGGACATACTCCAACTCTATGCATTGCCCGTGGTGGTTGGCGCATCCCTGGTCGAAGCGCTGGTGCTGCATTGGCGCAAGCCCGGCACCTTCGACTGGCATGAGGCATGGCTGTCGCTGGTGGACCTGGCGGGGCGCAAGGTGCTGATCTTCCTGCCCTTGTCGCTGGCGGCGCCGGTGTTCGCGCTGGCCTGGCAGCACCGCCTGCAAACCATCGAGCTCAATGGCTGGCTGCTTGGCGCGCTGTTGTTCGTCGGGCAGGAGTTCTGCTACTACTGGTACCACCGCGCGGCGCACCGCGTGCGCTTCTTCTGGGCCACGCACGCCGTCCATCACTCGCCCAACCAGCTCACCTTGTCGACGGCTTACCGCCTGGGCTGGACCGGCAAGCTCACCGGCACCACGCTGTTCTTCACGCCGCTGGTCTGGCTGGGCTTCCATCCCGACGTGGTGCTGGCGACGCTGTCGCTGAACCTGCTCTACCAGTTCTGGATTCATGCCACCTGGATTCCGCGGCTGGGCGGGCTGGAATATGTCCTGAACACCCCGTCCGCGCACCGGGTCCATCACGCCTCGAACCTTGACTACCTGGATGCCAACTATGGCGGCGTGCTGATCGTCTTCGACAGGCTGTTCGGCACCTATGTTGCGGAACGGGATGACTTGCCGTGCCGCTACGGACTGGTGACGCCGATGCGATCGCGCAATCCGCTGCGGGTCGAGTTCCAGCAATGGCTGGACCTTGGACGGGACTTGTCGCAAGCCACCAGCCTGCGTGCCGTGCTCGGCTACCTCCTGCTGCCGCCAGGGTGGCGCCCGGACGGACAGGGCCACACCACCGAGGCGCTGCGCCGCCAGCCCGCCCTGGTCACCCTGACAACAGACAACAGCACTGGCGAGCCGAAGTAAGGCAGCGTCGCCTCGGCGTCGTGGCGATTCCCTTGCGCACGCGTGCCGCGCGGTCATTGCCGCGGGGACCATGTGCCCGCGCCATGCGAAGCGCCCTCCAGCCAAATGCCGGCAAGCCGAGCGGCAAGCGCGCTTGGTCTGCTGTCGCATATTGGCCCGTCGCTTTCCTCTCGCCTTCCTTGCGCCATCCTCTATAAATACGGATATGGTTGCGCGCCGTCAGTTGCCGAGTGGGCACGGGCGCAAAGGAGTGGCCATGAAGAACACGCGCTTGCCTCCATGGCTGCTGGCCGCCGCGTTGACCGCGTTGACGGCATGCACGGTGACACTGCCACCGTCGCCCCCGCCCAAGGCGCGCGCGCCGGAAGCACCCGCGGCTCCCGCCGCCGCCGCGCGCGAGCGGGCCACGCCGATTCCCCCGCACGATATCGATCTCTCTGGCAATTGCCAGCGCACCGAGGAAGACGGCTTCCGCGAGGACGCGCATCTGCGCGTGGCGAGCAACGATGTGCGCGTGCTCACCTGGACCTTGTGGGTAGGCAGGCATGGCTCCTGCCATTTCGACCTGACCGAGTTCCGCCAGACCCGCAAGACCCCGCATATCGAGCTGCGCGCGCTCGACGATAGCGGCTGCACGCTGATGGTCTGGCAGGACCCGAGGCGGATCACGCTGGCGCATGCGCATTGCGAGCGGCACTGCACGCCGGGCATCTACGAGCAGGCCTGGCCGGTGCTGTTCGACCCGCGCAGCGGCGCTTGCGCGGAGATTCGGTAAGTGGGCGCCTGCGACGTATCGCGCCGGTGCGCCGCCCGCCCGCGCGGCGGCATCCCCAGGCGCGAGAGCGATATCCCTACTTGACCTTCGGCACCCGGCCCATCAGGTAGAACTCCTCGTTCGGCCGCATGCTGATGGTATTGGCCATGCGATTCGACAGGCCGAAGAAGGCCGTGATGGCGGCGATATCCCAGGCATCCTCATCGCTGAAGCCGTGCTTGCGCAACGCAGAGAAATCAGCGTCGTCGACCTCGTTGGAGGCCTGGCAGACCTTGAGGGCGAAGTCGAGCATGGCGCGCTCGCGCGGCGTAATGTCGGCCTTGCGGTAGTTGACCGCCACCTGGTCGGCCAGGGTCGGCTTCTTCTCATAGATGCGCAGGATGGCGCCATGCGCCACCACGCAGTAGAGGCACTGGTTGGCGCCCGAGGTGGCGACCACGATCATCTCGCGCTCGCCCTTGGTCAGGCCGCCGTCCTTGAGCATCAGCGCGTCATGGTAGGCAAAGAAGGCGCGGAACTCGTCCGGCCGGTGGGCCAGCGTGAGAAACACGTTTGGCACAAAGCCGGCCTTGTCCTGGACTTCCAGGATGCGCTGGCGGATATCCTCGGGCAGGTCCGCGATGGCGGGAACCGGGTAGCGGCTCAGCGGCGGCGTCGATGCGGTCATGGTGGTCTCCTTCGGGGGTCTCCCCCTCTCTGCACTGTGCATGGACCGCCCGCGTCGGCTGCCGAGGGCAGCGGGAAAAGCCGGCTTACTGGGTCGCGAACTGGATCCTGTGCAGCCCGGCGTAGAGGCCCTCAGCCGAGAGCAGCTCGGCGTGGGTGCCATGTTCGGCCACCCGTCCGTGGTCGAGCACCACGATGCGGTCGGCGTTCTCGATGGTCGACAGCCGGTGCGCGATCACCAGCGTGGTGCGGCCGACCATCAAGGCTTCCAGCGCGGCCTGCACCTGGCGCTCGGACTCCGAATCAAGTGCGGAAGTCGCCTCGTCGAGGATCAGGATCGGCGCATCCTTGTAGAGGGCGCGCGCGATCGCCAGGCGTTGGCGCTGCCCGCCGGACAGCTTCATGCCATTGTCGCCGATATTGGTCTGCAGGCCCTGCGGCAGGCCCTTGACCACATCGGTCAGGTAGGCCGCGGCCAGCGCGCGCTCGACGCGCGCCATGTCGATGTCGGCGGCGGAATGCACGCCATAAGCCACGTTGGCCGCCACGGTATCGTTGAACAGCACCACGTCCTGGCTGACGAAGGCGATCTGGCGGCGCAGGTCCTGCAGCGAGAACGCATCGATGGTCTGGCCGTCCAGCAGGATGCGGCCATGGGTCGGGTCGAAGAAGCGGGGCACCAGGTTGACCAGCGTGGTCTTGCCGCTGCCCGACGGGCCCACCAGCGCCACCACCTCGCCGGCGCTGACATGGAAATCGATATTGTCCAGCGCCGGGCGGGCGGCATCGCCGTAGCGGAAGCCCACCTTGTCGAACACCAGCTCGCCGCGCGCTCGCGCGAGCGGCAGCCCGCCCTGCTGCCGCTCGATCGGCTCATCGATCAGGCCGAAGATCATCTCGGCCGCGGTAAGGCCACGCTGCAGGGGCTGATTCAGATCGGTCAGGTGCTTGAGCGGCGAGATCAGCAGCAGCATCGCCATCACAAAGCCGGTGAAACTCCCCACCGTGGTCTGGTTGGACTGCGACTGGATCATCGCGATGGTCAGGATGACCGACAATGCCAGCGCCGCCAGGAACGCCGTGACCGGCTGGTTCAGCCCGCCCGCCACCGCCATGCGCATGGAATAGCCGCGCAGGCGCTCGGCCATGGCCGCAAAACGCGATATCTCATACTGCTCGCCGCCATGCAGCTTGACCACCTTGTAGCCGCCGGCCGCTTCCTCGACCACGTAGGCAGCGGTGTTGGTCAGTGCCTGGTGGTCGCGATTGAGGCGGCGCAGGCGGCGGTTGACCTTGGACATGATGAAGCCGATCACCGGCAGGATCACCGCCACCACCAGCGTCAGCCGCCAGTTGGTGTAGAAGAGGTAGATCAGCAGCGCCAGCACGGTGAGCGAATCGCGCACCAGGGTGATCAGTACGCCGGTCAGGATCTGCATGACCTGGTTGACTTCGAAGATCACGGCATTGATCAGCGAAGCCGCGGTATTGCGATGGAAGAACAGCGCCGGCGCGTGCAGCATGCGCTCGAACATCTGCATGCGCATCTTCAGCAGCACGCGGTTGGAGATCAGGCTGAGCAGGTAGCCGGAGGCGAACTGCGCCACGCCGCGCACCAGCGCCACGCCGGTCAGCAAGGCCGGCACGTGCCAGAGCTTGCCGGCATAGGCGCCGCCGAAGCCCTTGTCGAGCAGGTCGTTGACAATCTTGGGGATGATCCCCTCGGCGCCCGCCACGACCGCCATGGCGATGATGGCGACGATGAAGACACGCATTTCCGGCCGCAGATAGGCCCAGACTCGCTTCAGTGTGTCGGCTTCCTGAACCGGCGGCGCATGTTGTTCTTGAACTTTCACGGATTCTCCACCCCGTCGGCGCGGGGATACTTTGCTTGTACCGCTGCCAGGCCGAGCAACAGCCCGATGACGCCGGCATAAAAAACGATGTTGGCCTGGTGCGCCATCGTCACCTGGGTCAGGCCGCCGATCAGGCTGGACATGACCACCGCCAGTCCGGCCGCGGCGAGGCACTCGCCACGCTCGTCGGCCTGGCGGCGGCTCTGGCCCAGCAACCTGAAGAACAGCCAGGCCGGCACCAGGAAGATCGACATCACGGCAACCAGGCCGGGCACGCCCATGGTGGCCAGCGCCTCCATCACATCGTTGTGGGCATGCTCCAGGCAGAACTGATGACTGCGGCTGACCTGGCAGGCCGGCAGCGCCTGCGTCAGCTGTCGGAACTGGCCCAGACCGATCCCGGTCCATGGATGCGCCTCGAACGCCTTGGCCGCCATTTGCCAGATCAGCAGACGCGCACCGGTCGAGGTATCGGCGTTGCCGGCCTCGAACTGCGCGACATCCTGGCCGACCAGGTCCACACGCTTGGCGACCGGGCTGCCGGGCAACGCATAGAGCGCACCTGCCAGCGCTGCCAGCAATACCACCATGCCGATAAAGGCCGGCAGCCGGATACGGCGATAGCGCACCGCCAGCAGCGGCACCATGGTCACGGCCAGGGACAGCCAGGCGCCACGCGACCCGTTGAGGACCAGCACGGCACCCGCCACCGCCAGCCCGCCCCACGCCAATGCATGGTCGCGCCGGAGATGGCCCGGCCGCGCAAACCCGATCAGTCCGAACGCCGCCACCATATTGGCAAAGGCAATGGGCTGGGTCCAAGCCGCCGGGCGGTCATCGTGCAGCACCAGGAACTGGTACGCCACGATCAGCAGGCAGGACACCAGCGCCAGCGGGATCCCGTACCAGAGCATGCGGCTGTCCGGACGATGCCGCAATACCAGCAGGCAGGTCAGCAGGGCCAGCAGCGCGCGCGTGGGATTGTCGATTGCGCTCCAGCGCAGGCCAAACAGCAGCTTGGATGCGATGCTCACCGCGAGTACCGCTAGAATGGCTAGCCCGAGCGGCACCAGCAAGGAACGATAGCGCGCCATGGCCTGGCCCATGCCCCGCCAGCCCAGCAGCATGGCCAGCACCACTGCGCCGAGGAAGATGCCCGCGCCGCGCGGTATGCTCAGCAGCAGCACGGGAAAAGCAAGGACCAGCCCGCTGGCCAGCCATGCCTGTTTAGTCGCACGAAACACCATAAGCAAACTCTATGAGAATCTCAGTCGTACTGATTACAAAAAACGAGGCACACAATATCCGGGAGTGCCTGGAAAGCGTGTCCTGGTGCGACCGCGCGATTATAGTGGATTCGGGTAGCCAGGACGGCACGGTCGAACTGGCCCGGAGCCTGGGCGCCGAAGTCTTCGAAACCGAGCACTGGCCCGGTTTCGGCGCCCAGAAAAACCTGGCGGTGTCCAAGGCCGACGGCGACTGGATCTTCTCCATCGACGCCGACGAAAGAGTCACCCCGGCACTGCGCGACGAGATCCTGGCGGCGGTCGCGTCCGGCCGGGCCGACGCCTATGAACTGCCACGCCTTTCGCGCTTCTGCGGCCGCTTTATCCGTCACGGCGGCTGGTATCCCGACTACGTCACACGGCTGTTCCGGCGCGGCTGCGCCCGCTTCACGGATGACATCGTGCACGAGCGCCTGGTTGCCGACAAACCGGTTGGCCGGCTCAGCTCGCCGCTGCTGCACTACACCTACGACGACTTCTCGCAAGTGCTGCGCAAGATCGACCATTATTCGACGCTGGGCGCCCAGCAAGGCTTCGCCCGCGGCAAGACGGCTTCGCCCTCCGGCGCCGTGCTGCATGGCGCCTGGGCTTTCCTGCGGACCTACCTGCTGCGCCGCGGCTTTCTCGACGGCGCGCAGGGGCTCGGCGTGGCGCTGATGAACGGTCAGGCCAGCTACTACAAGTACATCAAGCTGTGGTATCTGCAGCAGACGAAGGCAGCGGAACAGCAGCCGTAGGCGCCGCCGCCTGCGCCGGCGCCCCCAGCAGGCCATCGACGCAGGCGCTGAAGGCGGCCGAGGTCGGACCGAACCCCATCTGCTCGATATGACGCGCCGCGTAAGCCAGCAGCCTTGCACGCAAGGGCTCGTCCTCGAGCCCGCGGCGAATCGCCTCCGCCAGCGCGGGCGCGTCGCCGACCGGCGTCAGCAGTCCGGCCTTGCCATCGGCCAGGATCTCGCGGGGCCCGACCGGGCAATCGGTACTCACCACCAACTGGCCCAGGGCCATGCCCTCCAGCAATACATTGGGCAAGCCCTCCATCTTCGAGCTGAATGCCATCAGCCGCGCATGCCGGATCCACATATAGGGATTGGGCTGGAAGCCGGCAAAGCTGACGCGTTCGCTGATGCCCAGTTCGCGCGACAGTGCTTCGAGCCGCGCACGCGAGGCGCCCTCGCCCACCAGCACCAGGCGCTCGCGCAAACCCGTGCCCCTCACCAGGGCCGCATAGGCGCGCAATAGCGTGGCGAAGTCTTTCTGGCTCTCTTCCAGCCGTCCCACCGACACGATATAGGGATGGGCGGGCGGGGTGAAAGGCGCTTCGCCTGCCAGGCGGATACGGTCGAGATCGATGGCGTTGTAGAGGCGGACAAACTTGCCGGCCGCGTCAGGAATCAGCGCGCGCGCGTCCGCCAGCATGCTGTCGTTGAGCACCACGATGCGGTCATAGTGCTCGCGGCACTGGCGCCGCAGCTTGCGCAGCTTGCGGCGGTTCTCGCGCTCCAGGTGCGCCACGCTGAAATGCTGGTAGCCGATCATCGGCACCGGCAGCCGCCCGGTGAGCCGCGACAGCGACATGTCGTAGTCGACCACCAGGTCATAGTCGCGCGCGATGCCACGGAAGCGCCGGTTGACCAGCGGCTTGCGCAGCGGCGGCAGCAGCACTTCCTCGTAGATCTTGCCAAGCGGGCCCAGCTTGCCCGCTTTCTTCAGTTGCCGGCAGCGCGACAGCCAGGCCTCCGGCGCAAGGATATGGATCTTGACGTCCGGCGGCAACAGCGCGCGGAAATGCGTCTCCAGCGCCTCGGTGGGATAGGTCAGCGTCAGGCCCACCTCGAAGCGTTCGCGATCCAGCGAAGCCAACAGCGACACCAGCGAAGTCTCGATGCCGCCGCGCAGGAAATGGGTCAGGTGAAAAAGGATGCGTTGCTTGGCCATGCGGGACGTGGGAGATCCATGTAATGACGGGATGAACGGCTGCAATGCCGGCGGGGGCGGCGCGATGCCACGCACCGCCCCCGGAACTGCAGCCTGCTTCAGCCGTACAGCATGCGGACGTTTTCGCCCGACAGCGCCGCGCGGAAGCTCGCGAGCGCGTCGTCGGACGGGGTGACCAGCCACTGCCTGCCCAGTTCCGCCTCGCAGCGCGCGCCGGTGGTGGCGTAGCTGACGCGCACTGGCACGCCCGGCGTATTGGCCACCGTCGCCAGGTATGGCGTGAGCAACTCGCGCAGCAATTCCGTCGACGCGTTGCCATTGAAAGCCAGGCCGACCGCGTCGGCGTACTTGGCGCGCGCGGCCACCAGGTCCATCACCGATTCTGCAGTGAAGCGCACGCCGCCGGTGAAGGTGTCATGGCGCGCATTGCCTTGCACGATGATCAGCTCGTCTTCGCGGAACATGTGGCGGTTGGCGTCGAACAGCTCGTTGAACACGGTCATCTCGACCTGCCCGGTGCCGTCGTCGACCAGGACGATCAGCATCTTGCCGCGCTGCGTCATCTGAGTGCGCATGCCGGTGATGACGCCGGCGATCACCTTGCCGCGCACATCGCGGCCGTAGCCGCCGCCATTGCCCTGCACTTCCTTTTCCAGCCCGGCCAGCGTGCCCTTGAGGAAACGGCCGACTTCGTCGCGATAGGCATCGAACAGGTGCCCGGAGAAGTAATAGCCCAGGGCCTGCTTTTCTTCCTGCAGCGTGCGCTTGGGCGCCCAGCGCGGCTCGTCCACCAGCTCAGGCCGGTGCGACTCGCCGGCGTCGGCCATCAGGTCGAACAGCGAGACCTGGTTGGCGGATTCGGCCTTCTGCTCGGCGGCTTCCATCGCGAGCGACACCGAGGCCAGCAACTGGCCCCGGTTGTCGTTGAGGCTGTCGAAGGCGCCGGCGCGGATCAGGGCTTCGATGGTGCGGCGGTTGACCTGGCGGCGGTCTACGCGTTCGCAGAAATCGAACAGGTCGGCGAAGGGCTTTTCCTCGCGGGCGCGCAGGATGTCCTCGATGGCGCCCTGCCCCGAGCCCTTGATGCCGCCCAGGCCGTAGCGGATGGTCTTGGCATCGGTCGGCGCGAAGCGGTATTCGCTGGCGTTGACGTCCGGCGGCAGCACCTTGAGGTTGTTGAGCTTGCAATCCTCGTAGAGGATCTTGACCTTGTCGGTGTCGTCCATGGCGAGCGACATATTGGCTGCCATGAATTCGGCCGGATGGTGCGCCTTGAGCCAGGCCGTGTAGTAGGCCAGCAGCGCATAGGCGGCCGCGTGCGACTTGTTGAAGCCGTAGCCCGCGAATTTCTCCATCAGGTCGAAGGTGTCGTCGGCCTTCTCGGCGGTCAGGCCGTTCTTGGCCGCGCCCGCGCGGAACAACTCGCGGTGCTGGGCCATTTCCTCGGCCTTCTTCTTGCCCATGGCACGGCGCAGCAGGTCGGCGCCGCCGAGCGAGTAGCCGCCGATGATCTGCGCCATCTGCATCACCTGCTCCTGGTAGACCATGATGCCGTAGGTCTCCTTGAGCACCGGCTCGACGCGCGGGTCCGGATACTCCACCTTCTCGCGGCCGTGCTTGCGCGCGCAGAAGCTGGGGATCAGGTCCATCGGGCCGGGGCGGTACAGCGCCACCAGCGCGATGATGTCTTCGAAGCGGTCGGGCTTGGCGTCCTTCAGCATGCCCTGCATGCCGCGGCTTTCCAGCTGGAACACCGCCACCGTATTGGCGGTCTTGAGGATGTCGAAGGCGGGGCCGTCGTCGAGCGGGATATGGCTGCAGTTCCAGTCCGCCTTGGCAGGATCGAGCCGGCGGATATAGCGCTCGGCCCAGTCCAGGATGGTCAGCGTGGTCAGGCCCAAGAAGTCGAACTTGACCAGGCCGGCGGCTTCCACGTCGTCCTTGTCATACTGGCTGACCACGCCGCTCATGCCGTCGTTCTGCGCGCCCTGCGTGTAGAGCGGGCAGAAGTCGGTCAGCTTGCCCGGCGCGATCAGCACGCCGCCAGCGTGCATGCCGACGTTACGCGTCATGCCTTCCACGCGCTGCGCCAGCTCCAGCAACTGGCGCACTTCCTCTTCGTTCTTCTCGCGTTCGGTCAGCAGCGGTTCTTCTTTCTTGGCCTCCTCGATGGTGACCAGCTTGCCCGGCTTGAAGGGAATCAGCTTGGCGATACCATCGACGAAACCGTAGCCCAGGTCGAGCACGCGGCCCACGTCGCGCACCGCGGCCTTGGCGGCCATGGTGCCGAAGGTGGCGATCTGCGAAACCGCATCCTTGCCATACTTCTCCTTCACGTAGGTGATCACGCGATCCCGCCCATGCTGGCAGAAGTCGATGTCGAAGTCGGGCATCGAGACCCGTTCCGGGTTCAGGAAACGCTCGAACAGCAGCGCGTACTTGAGCGGATCCAGGTCGGTAATGCCGAGCGCGTAGGCCACCAGCGAGCCGGCGCCGGAGCCCCGGCCCGGGCCCACCGGCACGCCATTGTTCTTGGCCCAGTTGATAAAGTCCGCCACGATCAGGAAGTAGCCGGGGAAACCCATCTTGATGATGGTGCCGGTCTCGAATTCCAGGCGCTCGTAGTATTCGGGGCGCTTGGCCTCGCGCACCGCCTCATCGGGAAACAGCACCGCCATGCGCGTTTCCAGGCCTTCCTTGGCCAGGTGCACCAGGTAGTCGTCGAGCGACATGCCGTCGGGCGTGGGGAACAGCGGCAGGCGCGGCTTGCCGAGCTCCAGCGTGAGATTGCAGCGGCGCGCGATCTGTACCGCGTTCTCCAGCGCGGACGGGATGTCGGCGAACAGCGCGCACATCTCGTCCTGGGTCTTGAAATACTGGTCGGTGGTGAATCGGCGCGTGCGGCGGGGGTTGGCCAGCAGTTCGCCTTCGGCGATGCAGGTGCGGGCCTCGTGCGCGGTGAAATCGTCGGCGGTCATGAACTGCACCGGATGCGTCGCCACCACCGGCAGGCGCATCCGGGCCGCGAGTTGCACCGCCTGCTGCACATAGGCATCGGTGCCGGGATGGCCGGCGCGCTGCAGTTCGATGTAGAAGCGCTGCGGGAACACCCTGGCCCAGTGTTCGGCGGCACGTTCCGCCGCGGCATCGTTGCCGTTGGCCAGCGCCATGCCGATATCGCCGCCCATCGCGCCGGACAGGGCGATCATGCCGCTGGCCAGCGGCAGGCCGTCTTCGCCGGCCTCGTCGAACCAGGCCGGATCGATCTCGGCACGGCCGCGATGCTGGTTGGACAGCCAGGCACGCGACAACAGCATGCACAGGTTGAGATAGCCCCGCTGCTCCTGGACCAGCAGGAGCAGCCGCGCGGGCTTGTCGCGGTCGTCGGGGTTGGTAAGCCAGACGTCGGCGCCGACCACGGGCTTGACGCCGCCGCCGCGCGCCTCCTTGTAGAAACGGATCAGGCCAAAGGCATTGGCCAGGTCGGTCAGGGCGAGCGCGCCCATGCCGTCGGCCGCGGCGGCCTTGACGGCGTCCTCCAGACGCACGATGCCGTCGACGACGGAGTATTCGGAATGGAGGCGAAGATGAACGAAACGAGGTGCAGACATGGGCGTAATTGTACCGGCTCGGCATGCCGCCGCCTGCGTTCTTTGTACCCCGAGCGAAATCGCAAGACCAAGCCGGGCACTAGGAAAAGGCCGGAAGATCGCCTCCGAGGCGCTATAATTTCGCCTTTCCAATCAGGCAGTTACCGCGCAGCCACAAGGCGCGGGCCGGGCGTGCGACACCTATGCAGATCGTAAACATCTCCGCTTACAAATTCGTCTCGCTGGACGATATCCCGGTGTTGCGCCCGGAAATGCGCGCGCGCTGCGAGGCGCACGGGCTCAAGGGCACCATCCTGCTCGCGCCGGAGGGCATCAATATGTTCCTGGCGGGGGTGCGCGAAGCCATCGACGGCTTCCTCGGCTGGCTGCACGCGGATCCGCGCTTTGCCGACATCGAGCCCAAGGAGAGCCTGTCCGGGAACCAGCCCTTCAAGCGCATGCTGGTGCGCGAGAAGAAGGAAATCATCACCATGAAGATGCCGCTGATCCGCCCCGAGGCGGGCCGCGCTCCTGCGGTGAAGCCGGTCGAACTCAAGCGCTGGCTGGACCAGGGGCACGACGACGCGGGCCGCCCGGTGGTGATGCTGGATACGCGCAACGCCTTTGAAGTCGCGGTTGGCACCTTCGAGCAGGCCGTCGATTACGACATCGCCAAGTTCAGCGACTTCCCGCCGGCCATCGCCGCGCGCAAGGCGGAATTCGAAGGCAAGACGGTGGTGTCGTTCTGCACCGGCGGCATCCGCTGCGAGAAGGCCGCCATCCATATGCAGGAAGCCGGCATCGAGCACGTCTACCAGCTCGAGGGCGGCATCCTGAAATATTTCGAGGAAGTCGGTGGCAGCCATTACCAGGGCGACTGCTTCGTCTTCGACTACCGCACCGCGCTGAACCCCAGCCTGGAACCGGCCGGCCCGAAGCAATGCTTTGCCTGCCGCGCCGTGGTCACCGCCGAGGAACAGCAGAGCCCGCACTATGTGGTGGGCAAGAGCTGCCCGCACTGCACCGGGCAGGACCAGGCGGCGGCCGCCTGATACGCAATACGGCGCTCATGCGGCGCCTTACAGTGATCAGGCCGCCAGCAGGTGGTACAGATTGCGCAACATGCCGGCGGTAGCGCCCCAGATAAAACGATGGCCGCCGTCTTCGCGCGGAAACGGCATGGCGTAGAACATCCGCTCGCCATCCACCCAGCGGAACAACCGCCGCTGGTGATGGGAAGGATCCATCAGGAAACCCAGCGGCACCTCGAATACATCGGCCACCTCGCGCGCATCGGGGCGCAGCGTGAAGCCCTCGCGCACCAGGCCCACCACCGGGCTGACATGAAAGCCGGTGCCCGTGATGTAGTCGGGCAAGGCGCCCAGCACTTCCACATAGTCGCGGACCAGCCCCACCTCTTCTTCGGTCTCGCGCAGCGCCGTGGCGACCCGGTCGATATCGAAGGCTTCGTGCCGCCCGCCCGGGAAACTGATCTGCCCGGCATGCGAACTCAAGTTGGCATTGCGCTCGGTCAGCAGCACTGTCAGCCCGTCTTCCCGCTCCACCAGCGGCACCAGCACGGCCGCATCGCGCAGCGCCAGGCCGCGGTCATAGACACGCGACTCGTCGGTCAGCTCCGGCGCCCACGCCGGCGGCGACTGCAGGCGATGGCGGATGAAATCCGGCCGCAGGCGCACCTCGGCGAGCGGCGGGTGCCGGATATCGGTGGAAACGATGGGGAGGGATTCGGGATCGAAGGCGGGGCGCATATCGATCGAAGTATGACAGAAGCCCGGCAATCCAGTCTGCGCGCACCGCAGCATCGGATGTCTCGAAAATGCAAAAAGGGCACCCGAAGGTGCCCTTTTTGCAGTAGCCATGACCGGCGATGCCGGCCGCGGCAACCGGCTTACTGAGCAGCTGCTGCCTTGGCAGGCGCTGCCTTGTATGCCAGCTTTTCCTTGATCCGCGCGGACTTGCCCGAACGCTGGCGCAGGTAGTACAGCTTGGCGCGGCGGACGTCGCCACGGCGCTTCACTTCGATCGCTGCGATCAGCGGCGAGTACAGCTGGAACGTACGTTCCACGCCTTCACCCGACGAAATCTTGCGCACGATGAAGGACGAATTCAGGCCGCGATTGCGCTTGGCAATCACAACGCCTTCGTATGCCTGCACGCGCTTGCGGTTACCTTCCACCACGTTCACGCTGACGATCACGGTGTCGCCGGGTGCGAATGCGGGGATGGTCTTGTTCGCGGTCAGACGCGCGATTTCGTCTTTCTCGATCTGCTCGATGATGTTCATCGTTTCTTCTCCTTGTCCATCATGCCGGCGTTGTCTGCCCCAGGCATGGCCCGGGCCCCGGCAGAGGATGGGGTTTCACCTGACGGGAGCGAGCTCCCGCCCTTCTTTCGCCAGCCACGCCGACAGAAACTTCTCGTCGGCACGGCTGAGCAATCCTTGACTGCGCGCCGCCTCGATCAGATCGGGGCGCTTCCTCGCAGTGTTCGCAAGCGCCTGCTGGCGCCGCCACTTCTCGATCTCGGCATGATGGCCCCCGAGCAGGATATCGGGCACCCGCACGCCTTCGTATTCTTCCGGCCGCGTGTAATGCGGACAATCCAGCAGCCCGTTGACGAAGCTGTCCTGAACCGCCGACTGGGCATCGCCCAGCACGCCCGGCAAATGCCTGACCACCGCATCGATGACGGCCATGGCCGGCAACTCGCCGCCCGACAGCACGAAATCGCCAAGGCTGATTTCTTCGTCCACGCGCCGGTCGATCAGGCGCTGGTCGATGGCCTCGTAGCGGCCACACAGCAGCACCAGGCCCGGACGCTGCGCCAGCGACATCACCTTGCGGTGCGTCAGCGGCGCGCCTTGCGGCGACATCAGCACCACGTGCGGGCGCACCGGCTCCGCCTGCTCTTCCGGCGTGGCCTGCGCAGCCTGCTGCGCGGCGCAGGCCGCATCGATCGCATCCTCCAGCGGCTTGGCCAGCATCACCATGCCAGGGCCGCCGCCGTACGGGCGATCGTCAATGGTACGGTAATTGTCGGTGGTGAAATCGCGGGGATTCCAGGTGCGCAACGTATAGCGCTGCTGCTTTGCCGCCCGGCTGGTGATACCCCAGTCGGTCAGCGCACGAAACATCTCGGGAAACAGCGTGATCACATCGAACTGCATCCGCCCCTCCCTTTACTTGCCACCCCGTTGCCACCAACCGGGCGCCCGCCGCGGGACGCTCAGTAATCCAGCCCCCAGTCGACCACGACCCGCCTGGCCGCGATATCGACCGAGCGCAGGAACGCATCGACAAAAGGAATCAGGCGCTCGCCCGCCTTGCCGTCGGGCAAGACATGCGCCACCTGCAGAATCTGGTGAGCACCGTTGTCGATCAGGCCGGATACTTCGCCCAGCGACTCGCCCTGCTCATTGAACACGGCGCAGCCGATCAGATCGACCCAGTAAAACTCGTTTTCATCCGGCGCAGGGAAATCCTCGCGGCGGATCCATACACGGCGGCCCTTGAGCGCTTCGGAGTGGTTGCGATCGGTCACGCCGTTCGCCTGTGCCACCACGGTACCGCTATGCTCGCGGGACTGCACGACCTTCACGCACAAGGCCTCGGACTGCACGGCCTCCGTCGCGCCAGGCAAGCCTGACGGCGGCGGCTTCAGCAGCCACCAGCGGCGCGCGTGCAGCAGCGCGCTGGCGTCGTCGGCATGCGGCTGGACCTTGATCCAGCCGCGTATCCCGTAAGCCGCGCCGACATAACCAACCTCGATCAGGTCGTCCGGCAGCTTCTCGGCATACGCCAGCGCAGCCGGCAATCCGGCTACGCCACGCGGCTTGAGAGCCTGCTTGTCCTGCTCACCGGCCTGGGGCCGGGCCGAGGGATCGAGCGGCACATTGAGTGGCCGCCGCGCCGGGGCGCCTTGTTTGCGTTCGGTCACGTGTCGATTGCCACGCGTCGCGAATCCCGCGAAGCGCGCGTCACAACTATCAGGCTACGGCCTTGGCGGCGTTTTGCTTGACCAGACGGGCAACCGTCGGCGACAGCTGCGCGCCCACGCCTTGCCAGTAGGTCAGGCGGTCCTGCACCAGGCGCAGGCCTTCTTCGCTTTCCGAAGCCAGGGGATTGTAGAAACCAATACGCTCGATGAAACGGCCATCGCGACGATTACGCGAGTCGGCGGCGACGATATTGAAGAACGGGCGCTTCTTGCTGCCACCGCGAGCCAGACGGATTACGACCATGGGTTTGATTCCTCAGAAAACTTGATGTTCGAACACGAAACGCAAGAGTATAGACCAAATCCCGAGCCCAAACAAACACTTAGAGCGATTGACTCGACACCCGGCCACAGGCATCGTGGCGAAACCCCGACAGGAGAGCACGTCATGCGTTCCTATCCTCACATTCAAGCCTTCCGCGCCCTGCTGGCAGCCACTTTTGCGGCGCTTGCGTGGCTCGCCCCGGATGCTGGCGCGCAAGCCATGCTGCCGCTGGAGCAAATCCAGCTGCCGCCCGGCTTCCGCATCGAACTGCTGAGCGCCGGGGTGCCGGAAGCCCGCGGCATGACGATGTCGCCCGGCGGCACCCTCTTCGTCGGCACCCGCGGGGAGGGCAAGGTGTATGCCATCAGCAACCCGCTCTCCGGCAGCCCGAAGGTACGCACGGTAGCCGCCGGCCTGACCATGCCGGTAGGAGTGGCATTTCGCGACGGCGCCCTCTATGCGTCATCGACCTCGCGCATCGTCAGGCTCGATGATATCGAGGCCCGGCTCGACAATCCGCCCCAGCCGGTTGTTGTGAGCGATCGCTTTCCCACCGAAACGCATCACGGCTGGAAGTTTATCGCGTTCGGCCCGGACGGCTACCTCTACGTTCCGGTCGGCGCGCCTTGCAATATCTGCGCGCCCGACGAGAACCGCTATGCCAACATCATGAGGATGAAGCCCGACGGCACCGACCTGCAGGTGGTGGCCAGAGGCGTGCGCAATTCGGTCGGCTTCGACTGGCACCCTGCCACCCACCAGCTCTGGTTCACCGACAACGGCCGGGACAATATGGGCGACGACATCCCCGACGACGAACTGAACCGGCTGACCCGGGCGGGCCAGCACTTCGGCTACCCCTACTGCCATGCCGGCGACGTTCCCGACCCGGAATTCGGCAAGCGGCGGCCCTGCTCGGAATTCGAGCCGCCGGTGGCAAAGCTGGGCGCCCACGTCGCCGCGCTCGGCATGCGCTTCTACACCGGCAAGCAATTTCCGGCCGCGTACCGCAACAGTATTTTCATTGCCGAGCATGGCAGCTGGAACCGTACGGTGCCGATCGGCTACCGCGTCGCCCGGGTGGTCCTGAACGACCGCGGCCAGGTAGTGCGGCAAGAGATCTTCGCGCAAGGCTGGCTGCGCGACGGCAAGCCCTGGGGCCGCCCGGTCGACGTGCTGGTCGCCCCCGACGGCTCGCTGCTGGTCAGCGACGACATGGCCGGCGCCATTTACCGTATCCGCTACGCGCCCTGAGCCGCTGGGCCCGGCCCGGCGGGCGGCACGACGAAACAATCCGTTACACCGGTAACGGCTTTCGCCTAGGCGCACCGGGACCGCGTGCGTACCATGAACCCATACCTCGAACACCATCACCGCGCGACAGGATATTGGGATTCCGCATGTTCCCCCGCTCTCTCCTGCGCGACTCGGTGGCTGGCATCGTATTGGCCGTTTCCGTGCTCGGCCTCAACGCTGCGAGCCATGCGCAAGTCGCGTTCTGGCAACACAGCCGGCCCGAAGCCCGCAACGTGGGCAACGTCCCAGTCCAGGGTGGCTGGGAGATGGCAAGCGTGCGGGCCGAACGGCAGGATCATGTGCGTGCCCAGATTGAAAGAATGGAAGCCCGCGCGCGCGCCGATGACCGTCTCAATGGCCGCCCCTCGCCTCCCGAACGGGATGACGAGCGTGGCCGCCAGCCCGGGCACAATGGCCAGGGCGACGGCGGCCGCGCCGAGCAGCGCAGTCCCGGCATGGGCCCGGGCTGGCAGGCGCGCGGGCGCGACGGCGGCCGTTAGGCCTGCCAGGCAACCCAGACCTCTCCCATTGCTGCCGGCCGCACGCGCGGCCTGCCGGCCATGCCTCGCAGCACCGGCCTGCCCGCCGCATGTGCCCCCACGGTATGACCGTCCTTCCCATCGCCTGACCGGCGCGTCGCGCAGCGTTTCGCCCAGCAGCAAATCCACGCCTGCCAGGGCAGGATGCGCTGGCGAAAAGGCTGCGGCGCCCGCTTCTCCCGCCAGCGTACAATGAGCGCCGGCGCCGGCATGACTGGCGCTGACCCGTTATCGGGCCGGCCGCCCCAGCCGGCCACCAACCTAGTTGTCGCCCATGCCTGCCGCTACCCAAGTTCCAGCCGCCGCCGCAACCGCCAAGCCACTTCCGGGCAAATCCAAACTGATCACCGTCGCCCTGGCCTTCCTGTTCGGCAGCGTGGGGCTGCACCGCTTCTATCTTGGGGGATGGCGCGACAAGTTCGCCTGGCTCCACCTGCTGGCGGCGCTGGCGGGTGTCGTCGGCGTGCTGTCGATGCAGACGGGGGCGGGCGAGCCCGCGCTGAACTGGAGTTTCGCCGTAGCCGGCGGCGCTTCGGTCATCGGCGCCTTCCTGTCGGCCATCGTGTACGGCCTGCGCCCGGACGACAAATGGGATGCGCGTTTCAATCCGCACGGCAAGCCGACCCGCTCCGGCTGGCCGGTCGTGATCCTGGTGATCCTGTCGCTGCTGATCGGCACCGGCCTGCTGATGGCCGGCCTTGCCATCAGCTTCCAGACGTTCTTCGAATCCCAGGTCGAGGCGGCGCGCGCCCTCTCGCAGTAAGCAGGACGCGCTCGCAGGCAGGCTGCCGATGCACTTCGACCTGCTGGATATCGCGGTATTCGTGCGCGCAGCGACGCTGGGCAACCTGTCCGCCGCGGCGCGCGACCTCGGTCTCTCCACCTCGTCGGCCAGCAGCCGCCTGGCCCAGCTCGAGCAGCAGATCGGCACGCGCCTGCTGCACCGGACCACGCGCCGCCTCTCGCTGACCGGGGACGGGCAGCGCTTCCTCGAGCACGCCGCGCAATTGCTCGATACGGCCGACCAGGCAGCACAGTCGGTAGGGCGCGCAGCGCAGGCGCCGCACGGGCAGCTGCGTGTTACCGTGCCCGCCTCGTTTGGCCGGCAGCACGTCTCGCCCGCAATCCCTGCCTTTCTTGCCGCCTATCCCGGCCTGACACTGGACCTGCGCCTGACCGACCAGGTGATCGGCCTGGTCGAAGCCGGCGTGGACGTGGCGCTGCGCATGGGCGCCCTGCCGGACTCCTCGCTGGTGGCGCGCGCCCTCGCCCCGAGCCATCGCACCATTTGCGCCTCCCCCGCATATCTTGCCGCGCATGGCACGCCCCGGCATCCGGAAGACCTGCGCAAGCACAATTGCATCGTGCTGGGCGACCAGGCGTCCTGGCAGTTCGATACGGCGCTGGGCAAGACCGTGGTGGCGGTGAGCGGCAACCTGCGCACGGACAACGGCGAAGTCATCCGCGAGGCGATCCTGGCCGGCACCGGCCTTGCCCTCAAGTCCACGTGGGACGTCGGTCCCTACCTGCGTAGCGGCGCCCTGGTCAGCGTGCTCACCGACTACCCGGTGTTGCCGTCCGTCTCGATCTGGGCGGTCTACCCCAGCCGCCGCCAGGTACCCGCCAAGACGCGCGCCTTCATCGATTTCTTTGCCGCCCGCTTCGGCTCCCCGCCGTACTGGGATTGCCCCGGGGCGACGCCTTCCGCCTGACGATGGCGCTCCGGAAAACGGCCTTGGCGGTTCAGCGGGAATACTGTATAAATATACAGTACCAACGCAGCCGCAGGACCGCCAACGTGACGACCCGACCTCCCTCCCCCAGCCCGCTCAAAGGGCGGGCGGCGCGCTCGAACGACGTGAGCCGGTTCGATGCATGGACCCGCGAACAGGTAGACGATGAGTGGCAAGCCGCCGATGCGCCAGAGACACCCCAGATCCAGACCGTTGTCTTCACGGAGAAGGCGAAACGCATCGTCTCGCACAACCAGTCGCCAGACCTGCCCTTCGACGCGTCCATCAATCCATATCGCGGGTGCGAGCACGGCTGCATCTATTGCTATGCGCGTCCCAGCCATGCCTATCTGGGGCTTTCGCCGGGCCTCGACTTCGAAACCCGACTGTACGCGAAGGAAAACGCCGCCGCCCTGCTGGCGAAGGAACTGGCTGCCCGCAACTACATACCGACGGTGATAGCGCTGGGAGCCAACACCGACCCCTACCAGCCCATCGAGCGCAGGCTCCGCATCACGCGGGGTATCCTGGAAGTGCTGGAGCGATTCAACCATCCGGTGGCGATCACGACCAAGTCGGGGGTGGTCACGCGCGATATCGACATCCTGCAGCGCATGGCTGCCAGGAACCTGGTGCGGGTCCATATGTCGGTGACCACGCTGAACAACGAGATTGCCCGCACGCTGGAGCCGCGCGCCAGCGCTCCGGCCCGCCGGCTTGGCGCGATCGCCGCCCTCAGCGAGGCCGGCATTCCGGTCGGCGTGATGGTGGCGCCCGTGATTCCGAGCCTGACCGATCCGGAGATGGAGTCCATCCTGGAGGCGTGCGCCAATGCGGGCGCAAAGACGGCGGCGTATATCCTGCTGCGGCTGCCGCGGGAAGTGGCGGAGCTGTTCTCGGAATGGCTGGCCACCTACCACCCGCTGCGTGCCCGCCATGTCGAAAGCCTGATCGCGCAGATGCGGGGAGGCCAGGCCTACGACCCGCGCTTCGGGACCCGCATGACCGGTACCGGCATCTTCGCCGAGCTGCTGCGCAAGCGCTTCACGCTGGCCTGCAAGCGCTTCGGACTCAACGCCGAGCGCCATCCGCTCACCACCGAGCACTTCTCCAGGGACAGCGCGGCGCCGCAGATGTCCTTGTTCTAGGCAGAACACCAGACACATGCCCGCATGCCGTCGTGCCGGCTGCGGGTTTCAGCCGTGTGGCGGCGCCTTCTCGTCGACGGCGATCGCCAGCGTTTCCTTGATCTCCTCCATCACCACATAGCTCTTGGACTGCGCGGCGCCCGGCAGTTGCAGCAGGATGTCGCCAAGCAGGCGCCGGTATTCGCCGATCTCGCGGATGCGGGCCTTGATCAGGTAGTCGAAGTCGCCCGACACCAGATGGCATTCCAGCACCTCGGGAATGCGCGAGACCTCGCGGCGGAACTGCTCGAACATATTGCCGGACTTGTTGCCCAGCGAGATCTCGACGAACACCAGCAGGGCACTGCCGAGCAGCGCGGGATTCAGGCGCGCGTAGTAGCCCATGATGACGCCGTCGCGCTCCATCCGCTTGACCCGCTCGATGCACGGCGTGATGGTCAGTCCGACCGCTTCCGCCAGCTCCTTCATCGACATTCGCCCATCCGCCTGGAGCAAGGCCAGGATCTTCCGATCCAGCCGGTCCAGGCTGCGCACGGGCTGACGACTTGTTCTCATTACTTGTTCCTGTTTCCCTGAAAATTACGATAACTATGACTGCCGATATTTCAATAGTATAGAGATAAATACTTTATCCATTCCATTTTTTGGTTGAGAGCCCCCGACTATGCGCGTCCTCGTTCTTGGCAGTGGCGTAATTGGCGTAACCAGCGCCTGGTACCTGGCCCGTGCCGGCCATGAAGTCACCGTGGTCGACCGCGAGGCCGCGCCGGCGCTTGGCACCAGTTTTGCCAACGCAGGCCAGATTTCGCCGGGGTATGCGTCGCCGTGGGCCGCGCCGGGCGTGCCGCTCAAAGCCATCAAATGGATGTTCCAGGAGCATGCGCCGCTCACCATCCGCCCGGACGGCACGCTGTTCCAGCTGCAATGGATGTGGCAGATGCTGATGAACTGCACAGCCGAGCGCTATGCCGTCAACAAGGAACGCATGGTGCGGCTGGCCGAGTACAGCCGCGACTGTATCCGTACCCTGCGCGCCGACACCAGCATCGCCTACGAAGGCCGCCAGCAAGGCACGCTGCAAGTCTTCCGCACCGATGAGCAGCTCGACGGTGCGGCCAAGGACATTGCCGTGCTGGAACAAGCCGGCGTGCCCTACCAGTTGCTATCGCGCGAGGACCTCGCCGCCAGCGAACCGGCCCTGGCCGCCGTCAGCCACAAGCTGAGCGGCGGCCTGCGGCTGCCCAACGACGAAACCGGCGACTGCCAGCTCTTTACCCAGAAGCTGGCAGCCATGGCCGAGGGCCTGGGCGTGCGATTCCAGTACAACCGGTCCATCGATGGCCTGCTGACCAAGGGCGGCGCCGTCACCGGCGCCATGGTCGGCGGCGAACCCGTCATGGCGGATCTGGTCGTGGTGGCGCTGGGAAGCTGGTCGACGCCTTTTGTGAAGAATCTCCTGCCGGGCCTGTCGAACCTGCCGGTGTATCCGCTCAAGGGCTTCTCCCTGACCGTGCCGATGACCAGCGCGGAACGCAGCCCCGTTTCCACCGTGCTCGACGAAACCTACAAGGTCGCGATCACACGCTTCGACGATCGCATCCGCGTAGGCGGCATGGCGCAGATCGTCGGCTACGACCGCGCCCTCGACCCGGCCAAGCGCCGCACGCTGGAACACGTGGTCACGGACCTGTTCCCGGGCGCCGGCGACGTCAGCCGCGCCAGCTTCTGGACCGGCTTGCGCCCGATGACGCCGGACGGCACGCCCATCGTCGGCCCCACCCCCCTCAAGGGGCTATGGCTCAACACCGGCCACGGCACGCTGGGCTGGACCATGGCCTGCGGCTCGGGCAAATTGCTGTCGGACCTGGTGTCGGGCACCTCGCCGGCGATTCGCGCCGATGACCTGTCGGTTGCGCGCTACCTGAAGCCATCGGGCATGCGTGCCGCGCACCGGCCCGCCGTGGCCTGACCTGGGCACGCTTCCCGCGCCTGCCGGCGGATCGCGCCGGCAGCAAGACCGGCCCCTGGCCGAACCTCTCAAGGCTCCCTGCCGCCCTTCCCGTTGAATCAGACATGCGTTCTGTCGGGTCATGGCGGCTCCGGAATCCCGTCGGCTACCCACCTGGAAATCCTGGTCGAGCAGAAGCCTGACAACCTGAACCCATAGGTTGACCGGTTGCTGCCGGCGAGTCAGGCCGCGGCGAAGCACGCCGGAGATCGAAGGGCCACGGAGGCACTCCCCTTTTTCCTTGCGCGCGCGGCATTCCTCCATCGTCAGCGTGGTACGTAGATCCGGGTCCGTACGGGCAGTATTATCAACAGTCAGCCCTGACGGTCGAAGAATCCCCATTTCTCGCCCACGCATCCAAGGAGGCCCGCGATGCCAGCATTCTCCACACTGACGATCGAGCAAGATCCGCAATCGCCAAGGGTTGCCCGTCTTCTCCTCAACCGGCCCGAGCGGCTGAACGCGATCAACGACCAGACGCCGCGAGAGATCCGGGCCGCTGTCGAGTGGGCGCAGGCCAGCGATGACGTCCATGTCATCGTGGTCGAGGGCGCGGGCAAGGGATTCTGCGGCGGCTACGACCTGGCCGGCACGGCGGAGCAAAACATCGAGCACCCGTGCCAGCAGGAGAGCTATCCGTGGGACCCCATGGTCGACTACGCGTACATGAAGCGCAACACCGAAGACTTCATGAGCCTGTGGCGCTGCAGCAAGCCGACGATTGCCAAGGTACATGGCTATGCGGTTGCCGGTGGCAGCGATATCGCCTTGAGCTGCGACCTGCTGGTGATGGCCGAGAACGCGCGCATCGGCTACATGCCAACGCGCGTCTGGGGTTGTCCGACCACGGCGATGTGGACCTATCGGCTGGGCCCGGCGCGCGCCAAACAGCTAATGTTTACCGGCGACACGATCGATGGGAAAACGGCGGCTGCCTGGGGCCTTGCCAATGAGGTCGTCCCCAGCGAGGAACTGGAGGCGGCGACGCTCAAGCTTGCCAACCGGATTGCCGGCGTTCCGCGCAGCCACCTTGCCATGCACAAGCTGGTGGTCAATCAGGTCATGCTGACCATGGGGCTGGAGCAATCGCAAACGATGGCCACGATGTTCGACGGCATCACACGGCACAACCCGGAGGGGCTCTGGTTTCGCCGGTACGCGCAAGCCGAGGGATTCAAGGCTGCGGTGCAATGGCGCGATAGCGGCAAGCCGATCCCGGAGGGCGACGAGGCGCGCGCGCTGATTCGCGAGCTGGAGGCGAGGCGGGGAAAATAGCCGCGAAGGCAGCCGCGTGAACTGCGGCCGATAGTCCCGGCCCTCCTGGCTCAAGCAAGCCGGCAAAGAAAATGGGGGCAGTCACCTGGACTACCCCCAAATCGTCAACCAGCGTTGTCAGCGGCTGGCCCCGCAGAACCGCCGCTGTCCAGCCGCTGTCCTGCCGCTTTGCTGCCTGCGCCCAAGCGTCCTCAGAACTGCGCTTCGCTCAACGCATTGACCGGCGCCGCCCCCGCCACGATGGCGTCGCGCAAGCCCGATGCCTGCGACAGGATATGCTCCGCGAAGAAATGCGCGGTGGCGATCTTGGCGTCGAGGAACGCCGGATCCTCGCCGCGCTTCGCTTCCGCCGCCAGCATCGCCCGGCCCAGCTGCCAGCCCGAGAACACGATGCCGCACAGCTTCAGGTAAGGCACGCTGCCGGCGAACACGGCGTTGGGGTCCGACTTGGCGTTGGCCACCACGAATGCCACCACCGCCTCCAGCGCCGCGCGCCCCTTGGCCAGTTGCGCCTGCACCGCGGCGAACGCCGCGCCACCGTGCGCGCCCAGCGCCGCCTCGGTTCCCGCGATCTGCGCGCAGATGCCGCGCGCCACCGCGCCGCCGTCGCGCACGGTCTTGCGGCCGACCAGGTCGTTGGCCTGGATCGCCGTCGTGCCTTCGTAGATCGGCAGGATGCGGGCGTCGCGATAATGCTGGGCCGCGCCGGTTTCCTCGATGAAGCCCATGCCGCCGTGCACCTGCACGCCCAGGCTGGTGACATCGATCGACAGCTCGGTGCTCCAGCCCTTGACGATGGGCACCATGAACTCGTAGAAGGCCTGGTTCTGCCCGCGCACCGCTTGGTCCGGGTGCTGGTGCGCCGCATCGCACGCCGCCGCGGCCACGTACGCCACCGCGCGCGCGCCCTCGATCAGCGCACGCATGGTCATCAGCATGCGCTTGACGTCCGGGTGATGGATGATCGTCACCGCCTCGCGCGCGGAGCCGTCGACCGGACGGCTTTGCACGCGCTCGCGGGCAAAGGCCACCGCCTGCTGGTAGGCCCGCTCGGACACGGCGATCCCCTGCATGCCCACCGAGAAGCGCGCCGAGTTCATCATGATGAACATGTATTCCAGACCGCGGTTTTCCTCGCCGACCAGCGTGCCGATGGCGCCGCCATGGTCGCCGAACTGCAGCACGGCGGTGGGGCTGGCCTTGATGCCCAGCTTGTGCTCGATCGATACGCAATGCGCATCGTTGCGCGCCCCCGTCGAGCCGTCTTCGTTCACCAGGAACTTGGGCACGATGAACAGCGAGATGCCCTTGACGCCCTCGGGCGCCGTCGGCGTACGCGCCAGCACGAGATGGACGATGTTCTGCGCCATGTCGTGCTCGCCGTAGGTGATGAAGATCTTGGTGCCGAACAGCTTGTAGGTCCCGTCGCCCTGCGGCTCGGCGCGCGTGCGCACCGCGGCCAGGTCCGAGCCGGCCTGCGGCTCGGTCAGGTTCATGGTGCCGGTCCATTCGCCGGAGATCAGCTTGGGCAGGAACATGGCCTTCTGCGCGTCGCTGCCCGCGGTCAGCAAGGCCTCGATGGCGCCGTCGGTCAGCAACGGGCACAGGGCGAACGACAGGTTGGCCGTGTTGAGCATCTCGTTGCAGGCGGTGGCGATCAGCTTGGGCAGGCCCTGGCCGCCGAACTCCTGCGGATGCAGCACGCCCTGCCAGCCGCCCTCGCCAAACTGGCGGAACGCGTCCTTGAACCCGGGCGTGGTGGTGACCACGCCGTCCTTCCAGCTGCTGGGATCGGTGTCGCCGATGCGGTTGAGCGGCGCCACCACCTGCTCGTTGAACTTGGCGGCCTCGTCGAGCACCGCC
>NZ_JBYOJU010000030.1:0-131847 GCF_057798855.1 Cupriavidus sp. 96C5-1
GCGGTGGCTCCAGATTGGGGGCTCGCCTCAAGCCGGGGCCACCGCGCCCACGACGAAACCGGCAAGGATCGGGAGACAGTGGCCATCCGTGCCGGTAACGGCAGATGCGTGAACTACCACGGACCATTGCTATCAGGGGCGCTACAATAAAACCAATGCCATCCGCATCGGCAATGCCGTTCGCGCCGGTAGCGCCAGCAGTCAGGCAGGACTGACGCGCCCACCACGAATCCGCAAAGCTCCTTAGCCCGACAAGCCAGCCCCCCTGCAAGGGGTCGCTTTCTTTTGGTTACTTTTCTTTACGAGTAAAGAAAAGTGACACCTCCATGTGCCCAAGAGCCCGACGCCACTTCGCCTTTAGGCCCTGCAGACCTGCCCCCCCAAGCCAAATAGCCCGACACCACACCGCCTTTAGGCCCTGCAACCCTAAATCATTTCACTAAAAAATCCAGAAACAGCAACGCCAACCACATCGTTCAATTCTGAAAAGGCCATTAAATCAGAACGATTGGATAGCAGTAAGCCGAATGGAAAAAAGGATGAGATAAACCGAACGGATACCAAGGTCGTAGGAATCATTGCGGTCCAAGCGCTGGAAACGGCGGCGATACCCTACAGGCGCGTGTATTCCAGTCCAGACACGACGGGCACCCTAACCTGCACGGGGCCGGGACGGGGCCGGCCTGCGTCAACGCCGCGCTGACCCGGGATCGCCCGGCCATTCCCCACCCAGCGCCCGATACAACTGCACCGCCGCCAGCGCCTGCGCCGTTTGCGTCTGGATCAGTTCGTCCTCGCGCTGCAGCGCGCCGACGCGCGCGTCCAGCACGTCCTGCAGCGTGCGGCGGCCGCCTTCGTAGAGGCGCGTGGCGTTCTGGCTGTTGCGCTGCGCGGTGGCGGCCACGTCGGCCAGCCGCGCGCCGCGCTGGTCCAGGCCGTGGCGCTGGCTGTAGGCATTGTCCACTTCCTCCAGCGTGCGCAGCACCGCCTGGTTGTAATCCGCCTGGGCGGCTTGCAGGCGGGCATCGCCGGCGTCGATATTGGCCTGGATGCGGCCCGCGGTGAAGATCGGCAACTGCACACCGACGCCCACCAGCCCGCCGGTGCCGCTCAGCGCCGGCAGCCCGTCCACGTGCAGGCGCCCGTCCCGGCCCAGGAACGTCAGGTAGAAGCGGGGAAACCGGTCCGCCTTGGCGCTGCCGAGCCTGGCGGCCTGCGCGCGTACCAGCGCGGCCATGGCGCGCACATCCGGGCGCCGCTCGATCACGTCCGACGGCAGCTGCCCGGCCGGCGCCGCCGGCACGAAGAACGCGGGCGGCGGCGACAGCGCCGCCGTGGCTTGCGGCACCTGGCCGGCGAGCACCGCCAGGCGGCGTTCGCGGATCGAGATCTGGCTCGTCAGCAGCGGCCGCTGCGCCTGCAGAGCGCCAAGCTGCTCGCTCACGCGGTCGACGTCATAAGACAGCGCCTGTCCGGCCGCATAGCGCGCGCGGGTATAGCCCAGCAACTGGCCGAGGGTTTCCGTGCTCCGGTCAAGCTGCTGCAGGCGGCGCTGCAGGCCGCGCGCCGCCAGGTAGTTCTCGGCCACGTCGGCGGCGATCACCAGGCGCGTGCCGCGCAGGCGCTCCTCGGCGCTCAGCGCCACGGCCGCGGCGGCCTGCGCGTCGCTGCGGCGGCCCCCGAACACGTCCACCTCCCAGGCAACCGTCAGTCCGGCAAGATGGCCGTCCAGGCCGGGCGAGGTATCCGGCAGGCCAGCGGGGCTGCGCAGGTCGGCCACGCCGCGCGCCGCCCGCGCTTGTGCCGATAGCGTCGGATAGAGCGCCGAATCCGCAACCCGCCCGATCGCGCGCGCTTCCGCCACGCGCGCCTGCGCCACGCGCAGATCGAGATTGGCCGCCAGCGCCTCGGCCACGCGCTGCGTCAGTTCCGGATCGTTCCAGTTCCGCCACCACTGCGCCAGGTCCTGCGTGGCCGCCGGCGTGTCCGCTCCGGGGGCTTCCTTGAACGCGGCTGGCGCCGCGATACCGTCGGGCACGGCGACGTCGACCGTGGCGCAGCCGGCCAGGCCGGCGGCGATGCATGCAATAAGGCCGGCGAGGAGGCCGCGTCGTGGATAAGTACTCAAGGCGGTAATCCGTTTGGTGAGCGGGCGGAAGGAACGATGGGAGCGGTGAGCATGGCCAGGCATGGTGGTCTACCCCTGCTGCGCCAGCATGGAGCGGAAGCGCGTGAGCGCCAGGGCCAGGAAGATCCCGCCCGCAGCCGTCACGCCGAGCAACTGCGGCCACACCACGTCCACGCCCGCGCCGCGGAACAGGATGGCCTGCGTCAGCGTGACGAACTGGGTCGTCGGCAGGAACTGCACCGCGTGCTGCATGGCCTGCGGCATGCTCTGCACCGGCGTGGCGGCGCCGGACAGCAGGTAGGCGACGGCATAGGTCGGCACCGCCAGCAGGCCGAACTGCGGCATCGCCGGCGCAATGGTCGCCAGCCACATGCCGAGCGCGGTCACGGAGAACAGATAGAGCGCGGCGCTCAGCGCGAACAGCCCCATCGAACCGGTGAGCGGCACGTCCAGCCACAGATGCACCACCAGCCACAGCGACAGCAGGGACGCCAGGAAAATCACCGCGCCATTGGCCAGGATCTTCGCCACCGCGATCTCGCTGGCGCGTACCGGCATCACCAGCAGATGCTCGATGGTGCCGTGCTCGCGCTCGCGGATCACCGCCGCACCCACCAGGATGATGGCCAGCACGGTGATGTTGACCACGATCTGCATGGTCGAGGTGAACCAGTGCGACTCCGTATTGGGATTGAACATCACCGTGCTCTCCGCGCGCACGGGGAGTTGCGCCTCGAGGCCCCGCGCATGCAGGAACTCAAGCGCCTCGCGCGTGAAAATCTGCTGCAGGTAGCTGGCCCCGAGGCCCGCCTGCGTCATCGCGGTGGCGTCCACCAGCACCTGCACCGCCGGCGTCCTGCCCGCCAGCACGTCGGCTTCGAAGCGCGGCGGGATCTCGACGGCGAAGATATAACGCCCCCGGTCCATTTCCGCGTCCACGGCGTGCCGGTCCACATCCACCGGCGTCTTGAAGTACGGCGGCCGGATCGCATCGCGCAGGCGGCGCGAGAGTTCGGAGTGGTCGGCATCGACGATGGCCACCGATGCGTTCGACACCTCGGCCTTGATGCCCTTGGCGACCGAATGCACGGCCAGCGTAAAGGCAAAGACGATCAGCGCCATCAGCGTCACATCGCTGAACAGGCTGCGCAGCTCCTTGCCGCACAGCCGGGCCACGTTCTTGCACCATTGATTCATCGCGGCATCTCCCGGCTACGCCTCCTGCTTGCGCAGCAGCAAACGCGCGCCCGCCAGGTACAGCAGCGCGAAACCCAGCAAGGCCAGGTACATGGTGCCGAAGCTGCCGGTCCCCAGGCCCTTGGTGAAGCTGCCAAGGCTGACCAGCTGGAACCACGACGACGGAAAGCCCAGCCCGATCCAGTAGCTGCTGCCGGTCAGCGTGGACACCGGATAGAGCAGGCCGGAGAAGTTGACGGATGGAATCAGGCACAGGATCGCGGTGCCAAAGATGGCCGCCACCTGCGAACGCACGAAGGTCGACATCAGCAGCCCCAGCGCGGTGGCCGCCAGCACGAACAGCGCCGCGCCGATCGACAGGGCGAGGAAGGAGCCCTTGAGCGGCACCTGCAGCAGCACGATGGCCAGCGCCACCAGCGTCAGGTAGCTGATCATCGCCAGTCCCACATAGGGCAGCTGCTTGCCGATCAGGTACTCGCCCACGCTCGCGGGGGAGGCATAGAGGTTGGTGATCGAGCCCATCTCCTTCTCCCGCACCACGCCGAGCGCGGTCAGCATGGTCGGGATCAGGATCAGCGCCAGCATGATGATGCCCGGCGTGATCGCGTAGATGCTGCGGAACTCCTGGTTGTAGATAAAGCGTGTTTCGATCGAGAGCGGCAGCGCGGCCGGGCGGGCCGGCAGCGCGCGCATCTGCGCGCTGGCGTAGGCCAGCAGCACGCCGCTCACATAGGCGCGCGTGGTGGCGCCCGGGAACGGGCTGGACCCGTCCACGCGGAAAGCCAGCTGCGGCTGGCGCCCGGCCAGCAGGTCGCGCTCGAAGCCGGGCGGCAGCTCGACGATCAGCATGTCGGACGCGGCGCGCAGGCGCCGGTCCGCCTCCGCCTCGCTGCGCACGCCGTCGGTCCGCACGAAATAGCGCGAGCCGGAGAACTGCTCCACCAGTTCGCGGCTGGCGCGGCTCTGGTCGCGGTCCAGCACGGCAAAGCGCACGTTCTCCACGTCGAAGGACACGCTCCACGCCGCGGCGCACAGCAACACGATGGGACCGAGGATGGCGAACGCCAGCCGCAGCTTGTCGCGCGCCAGTTCCATGGCCTCGCGCCGGGCAAACGCCCAGGTCCGCGCCAGGGGCGAGCCGCCGGGGTGGGCTGCCGGCCCGGCCTCCGCTGCCGCTGCCGCTGCCGGTGCCGGTGCCGGTGCCGGTGCCGGGGCCGGGGCGGGTTGCGCGGGCGCTGCCTTCGCTGCGGCCGCCGCTGCGGCTACGGCGCCGTTCTCCGGATTCTCCGCCTGCTCCAGGTAGCTGACGAAGGCATCCTCCAGCGTTTCCGCATGGCAGCTTTCCCGCAGCGCCTCAGGGCTGCCCACCGCCAGCACGCGGCCACGGTGCATGAAGGAGATGCGGTCGCAGCGCGCCGCCTCGTTCATGAAGTGCGTGGAGACGAAGATCGTCACGCGCTGCTGGCGCGAGAGCTGGACCAGGTGGCGCCAGAACATGTCGCGCGCGCCGGGATCCACGCCGGAGGTGGGCTCGTCGAGGATCAGCACTTCGGGATGGTGCAGGCAGGCGGCAGCCAGCTGCAGGCGCTGGCGGATGCCGAGCGACAGCGAAGCGGGGCGCGCATCGGCGTGCTGGTCCAGTTCGAAATCGAGCAGGGCCCGCCCGACCGCCTGCTGCGCGGCTTCGCCCTCCATGCGGTAGAGCCTGGCATGCAGGTCCAGGTTCTGCCGTACCGTCAGTTCCTCGTAGAGCGAGAACGCCTGCGACATATAGCCCACCCGCATGCGGGTGCGCATATCGCCGGCGTCGATGGTCTGGCCGAGCAGGCGCGCGGTGCCGCTGGTGGCATCGAGCAGCCCGGTCAGCATCTTCATGGTGGTGGTCTTGCCGCAGCCATTGGAGCCGAGAAAGCCGAAGATCTCGCTGCGCTCGATGCGAAAGCTCACATTGTCCACGGCGGTAAAGGCACCAAAGCGCCGCGTCAGCCCCTCGGCCTCGATGGCCGGCTCGTCGCCGTCGGGCGGGCGGGGCGGTATCACCAGCCCCGTGGCATCGCCGCGCCGGGCTGCCGGCAGCAGCGAGATATAGGCCTGCTCCAGGTCGCTGGTGCCCGCGCGCGCCAGCACATCGGCGGTGCGGTCGCACACCAGCACCTTGCCCGCATCCATGGCCACCAGGTGCTCGAAGCGCTGCGCCTCCTCGATATACGCGGTGGCGACGATCACCGTCATATTGCGATGCTCGGCGCGCAGGTCCTCCACCAGGCTCCAGAACTGGCGCCGCGACAGCGGATCCACGCCTGTGGTGGGCTCGTCGAGAATCAGCAGGTCCGGGTTGTGGACCAGCGCGCAGCACAGGCCGAGCTTCTGCTTCATGCCGCCGGAGAGCTTGCCCGCCGGACGGTCCGGGAAAGGCGCCAGGCCGGTGGCGGCCAGCAGGCGCTCGATGCGCCGGCGCCGCTCGGCGCCGCCCAGGCCGAACAGCCGGGCAAAGAAATCCACGTTCTCGTAGACCGACAGCGTCGGATACAGATTGCGCCCCAGCCCCTGCGGCATGAACGCCACGCGCGGCAACAGCGCCTCGCGGGCCTGCCGGTCGCGCAAGTCGGCGCCCAGCACCGAGGCATTGCCCTGCTGGATGCGCTTGACGCCGGCAAGCACGCCGAGCAGCGTCGATTTACCGACGCCATCGGGGCCGATCAGGCCGATGGTGGCATTGCCGGGCAGCGTGAGCGACACACTGTCCAGCGCCACGCTGGCGCCGTAGCGGTGCGACAAGCCATCGATGCGGATGGCCGCGGCACCGTCGGGGTGCGGGCTTGGCATGGCGTCAGGCCGGCTGCTGGCGCAGCGTCAGCGCGGCGGGCCAGGGCTGGGTCGCATCCAGGCGCACGAAGCCATCGCCCGTCATGCCGGCTTTCAGCCTGGCCGCATAACGCCGGGCGACCTCGGGCGTCAGCTGCAGCTTGACGCGATACATCAGCTTGGCCCGCTCGGCATCGGTCTCGACATACTTGGGGGTGAACTGCGCCTCGCTGGCCACAAAGCTGATGCGCGCCGGAATCGGCTCGTCCCGCATCGCATCCAGCACGATGCGCGCCTCGTCGCCGATGGCCAGCCTGCCGGCCGCGCCGGCGGGCAGGAACACCGTGAAATACATATCGGCCAGGTTCAGCAGCGACACCACGCGGCCGCCCGCCGGCAGCACGGTACCGACCTCGACCACGCGATACTCCACGCGGCCGGCCACCGGCGCATGGATGGTGGCCTCGTCCAGCAGGACCTTCAGGCGGGCGATCTGGGCATCGGCCTCCGCGATCGCCGCGTTAGCCTCGCCAAGCGCCGCGCGCGCGCCGCTCACGCCCGCGCTCTCGCCATCCAGGCCAAGCTGCCGGCGATCGCGCTCCACGGAAGAAATCTGGCGGTCCTGGTAAAGCTTGACCGCCTCGGTCAGCTCCAGCCGCGCCAGGCGCTGACGGCTGGCACGCCCTTCGATCTCCGCCTGCGCGCGCGACGCAGCCTGCACGGCGCGCTCCCGGGCGGCGGTGGCAAGGCTGAGCTGAGCCAGCAGCTCGGCGTCATCCTGTCGGGCCACCACGGCGCCAGCGGCCAGGGCATCGCCCTCGCGAACCGGCAGATCGACGACGCGGCCCGGATACTTCACCGCCACGTCGAGCCGGCCGATCTCCATGCGCCCGTTGCTGTGGACCACATAAGCCGGCCACGGATCGCGCTGGCTGCCAAGCCACCACATGGCGGTTCCAATGGCGGCGGCAACGAACAATACCGCTATACCCCAGCCTGTTTTGAGTTTCATCGGCTACCTGTGCACCTGTGCGCTGAATGATGGAATGCCGCCGGAGGGCTCCAGGGTTTCAGGGTGTCGGGCGAAGGGGAGGGGAGACGACAAAGACAGACCTTGATCCGTGGGGCGGCGGCGTAGGTTTCAATGCTATCGGGCGGGGTGGGGCGCGGACTTGATCTAGCGCAAGTCGGTGCCGGTGGCGGCACTTTTTTGAAGGAGGGTTCTAATTGGCGCGGGGTTGGATCTTATGGTGTGGGTTTGTGGCTCGCCCGGCGCCGCCGAGCCCGTAGCGCCATTTGCTGCAACGGCATCGGTGCCAGGCTGCACGATGTTCCCGCAAGCGGGCCAGGGCGGCGCAGCCCTGGCTCGTTTGCGAGTTGGCCCAGCTTACGCGGCACAGGCGAAGGAGGCGATACGCTGGTACAGCGCCCAGTTTGCCAGCACGACGCGATAAGGCGCAATGACAAGGCCCTTGCCGCCGCCGCCATCTCCAAGCGTGAGTTGAGTGTCCGCGCCACCGCCGATGTAGAGACCGATAAGGCCCACACTCGCACTCGATGGCAACTTGTGATCATGGCCTCCAGCATGCGGCATGCCAGCATCGATTCTGTTAATCAATGTGACTTTGCCGGCCCGGCCATTGCCTTCGGCGCGACCCCAACGTATCCTGTGACCGTCGCTGCAACCACAGCGACCGGGTTTGGAAGCCCGATTTGCGAAAGGCGGATAGCCGCCTAACGGCGGCATTCTTATGTCCGCCTGCCTTCGCACGCCTTCAATGGGCGGGCCTTGGCAGGGAGGGCTTCGGCCCTGCCGGGTTCTTTCGCAACCGGTCTTCCAACCTTGCCATGCGCCCGCCCCCCAAAATCGAAAGCGGGGGAGCGGATCACCGCTGTCTGTGGAGGTCCCAGCATGCTCCAGTCTCCGCCTGCCCGTACCGGGCATTCCCCAAACCTCAGAGTCCGCGCTATCGGCCGCTACGCGCCGTGCGGCGGCATTGCCGCGTCGCCGGCTGATGCGGAGGGCCGACCATGACGGCGCACGCCAGCATTGCCCATCTCCTGTCGCACCTGCATCAAGACGAGAGCAGCGCCTATCTGCGCACGGCCGACGAGCACGAAGCCGTGGCGTTGGAAGCCAACCGCGCCGTGATGCGCCTGGCCGAGGGCCTGCAAGCCGTGGGCCAGATGGCACGGATCTACACGGACGGCGGATCGCCCGACCAGAACGTGGTCGCGGCGGCGTTCGTGCTGATGGAGGAAACCGCCTCGGTGATCTCCGGCCTGGCCTGTGTGGCGGAGGGCGCGTGGGCGCGTACCGCCGGGCTGAGGGATGCGGCGCCGTGAAGCCACTCATGGCATCCCGCGCTGCCCGCTACCCCCACTACGCATGCCGCCCCACAGCCCGAGCAGGCCAACCGGCAGCAGCAGCGCCCACTGCGGAAGTTCGAGCAGGAGCCCCTCTTCCGGCCGCATCAAGGCAACAGCGATGAAAATCCCGCCAAATCCCAGCCAGAGCACCGAGAGAAAGAGGACCAGGTAGCGGGATGCGATGGCATGGCGAGGGAACGCCGCGACGAGCAGCGCAACGGATGTCAGCGCCAGCGTAGCCGAAACCAGATGCCAGACGGCGTACAGCGTCAGCTTGGGCGCCACGGGGAGCGAAGATGCCAGCAAGGGAGAGGCCACGTCCGCGCCGCCGGCGAGTATGTGGACAATGGCCGTGAAGGCTGCCAGCAGGGCGGAACAAAAGAGTGGTCTGTTCATCGTCGGGTTGCGTGTTAAGGATATCGAAGCAGCAACCCCCTAAAGCTACCAGCTCCTGACGCGCCCCGTATCCGCATGCACGAACTGCTCCTGCGCATAGAAGCCCACGCCGCCGCCGTGCAGCGACAGCGCGGCGTCGCGCAGATCGGATAGCGGCACGCCGGGCAGGCGGATATCGATGGCCTTGCCGTCCATATGCAGGCTGTGGCTGGCCACGCCGCCGCCGCGCGTCTTGCGCAGGCGGGCGTTGGTGGCCGGGCTGCGGTAGCCGGAGATGACCTGGAAGGGCGCGTCGCAGCACAGCGTTTGCTTCAGCTGGTAGAGCAGCGCGAACAATTGCGGGTCGATCGCACCGACTTCTCCGGAGTAGTGGTCGCGCAGGAAGCGGTTGAGCGCGGCCAGCGATTCGGGCACGAACTGATCGCCCACCGCGTAGACGATGGAGAGATGCTCGCCGGTGTGGGTGTGGTCGAAGGACAGGCGGCGTGCATCCGGCAAGCCCGCCAGGGCCGGGCGGGCCGACAGCGGCAGCAGCGCGCCGGCCAGGGCCAGCCGGCCGGTGTGGCGCAGGAACAGGCGGCGGGGATCGCTGGGCGGCTTGGTCATCGGAGACTCCTTTGGCGCAACGTCATGCAATGGATCCGCTATTCAACGTTCCCGATCTTGCGCGCGTTTCGGTCAGCACGGAAGCCCGCCCGGCTGGCGCCGCGTTGCCGCAAGGCGTCGTCCAGCACCTTGTCCAGGCCATAGATGTCGGAGAAGAAATAGATCCGCCCGTCGGCCCTGGCGAGCGCCGTGCCGTAGGCGAGCACCACCGGCAGCGGCTGCTGCAGCCGCAGCGTGCTGGATTGACCTTTCTCCATGGCCTCGCGGATGCGCGTGTCGGTCCAGCCGGGCGTGTCCTGCAGCACGAAGCTGGCCAGCGCCACCGGCGCCTCCACGCGGATGCAGCCATGGCTCAGGTCGCGGCGCTCGCGCGTGAAGAGTTGCGGCGCGGGCGTGTGGTGCAGGTAGATGTTGTCGTTGTTGGGAAAGATGAACTTGATGTCGCCCAGCGCGTTCTTCGGCCCCGGGCGCTGCCGTATGCGCAGTTCCCCGCGCTGTACGGCATCCAGGCTGGCCGCCGAAAGCGTGGTCACCGCCTTGCCGTCGGCGCCGACGAACTCGAAGCCTTGCCGCGCGAAGTAGCCGGGATCGCGGCGCAGCCGCGGCACGGTCTCCGCGCGCGCGATGGAGGGCGGCACGTTCCAGTACGGGCTGAACTCGATATACCGCATGTCTTCCTTGAACAGCGGCGTGCGCGTATCCAGCGCCTTGCCGACGATGACCTTCATCTCGGCCTTGACCTGCACGCTGCCGTCGCGGACTTCATAGGCGCGCAGCACGAACTCCGGCACGTTGACCACGATCATGCGCCGCCCCTCCAGCAGGGGCGTCCAGCGCAGGCGTTCCATCGTCAGTTCGATCTGGCGCACCCGGCTGGCCGGCGGCACATTCAGTTGCGCGAAGGTCCCCGCGCCGATCGTGCCGGCGGCTTCCAGGCCATGGCGGGCCTGAAACGCCTTGACGCCTTCCACCAGCGCGCCTTCATAGCGCGCGGGGACGGGCGTGCCGGCGGGGAGATCGCCCAGGGCAAGCAGGCGCTGCGTCAGTATGGGCAGGCCCGCGTAGGCCTGGCCGCGTGTCAGCGTCTTGCCGGGCAGCGGTGGCAGCGGCGCCTGCCAGGCGGGGCTGGCGGCCAGCGCGCGGTAGCGGGCAAGCGCCTGGCGCAGCGTGCCATAGAGCGGGAACGACGGCGCGGCTTCCCGCACCGCTTCGGGCAAGCGGTGCGCGGCGACGGCCGCGCGCAGGTAGCCAGGGGGATCGAAGTGCGGGTCCGGCGCCGCGGAAAAATTCTCGTGGATCCTGCGCGGGTCGACCCGGCCGCCGTGCAGGTCGGCGAGATAGCGTTGCATGGCTGCCGTCAGCGTCTCGTCGAGCAGCGTTTCGGCGTCCGGCGCCAGCGGTCCGTTCTCGGCCTGGGACAGTGCGCGGCGCAGGTCGTCGGCGTCATAGTCGCGCGGTTCCAGCCCGTCGGCGGCGGACGCGGCGAGGATGTCGACGGCCTGCCGCGCTGCGGCGGCGGGACGGCCCTGCGCAAACCAGAGCGCGGTGTCGGCGGCCAGCGCGCCGGCATGCCAGCTTGCGGCCAAGGCGGCCAGCAGGCCGGCCAGCAAGCCAGGCGCCGGGCGGAGGAAGGCGGCGCCACGCCGCAGCCGATGCGTGGCGAGTCCGGGCCGTGGTACCGTCACTCCTTGATTTCGCTGCGCACCATCAGCACCGGCTTGTTGCTCCTGTGAAGCACGCCCTCGGACACGCTGCCCATGATCAGGCGGCGGATGCCGCGGCGGCCGTGGGTGCCGAGCACGATCAGGTCGGCATCCCAGCGCTCGGCTTCCTCGACGATGGTGGAGGAGATCTGCCCGGGCGAGACGGGCTTCTCCAGGAGTTTCGTGGTATGCGGGATGCCCGCTTCCGCCAGGCGCTTGGCGGCGGCTTCCAGCGCCTCGCGTCCGGCCGCGAGGATGGCATCGGTCAGTTGGCGGGGGTCGTAGCTGCCGGCCAGGAAGAACACGTCGTTGTCGTCCGCCACGTAGAGCGCCTGCACTTCGCTGCCGGTCGCCTTGGCGACGATGATGGCCTGGCTCAAGGCAAGCTCTGCAGAGCGGCTGCCGTCCACCGCAAGCAATATCCTCTGGTACATGATGCGTCTCTCCTGGCTAAGCTGTCGCAACGTTCGCAAGGCGACCGTCGGTGACGGGCCTCCTGATCAGCAGCATAAGGGGCGGCACGGACGGCGTGTTGACGTACGTCAAGCGCCCGCTTCGACACGCAGTACCGCGGCCCCGCTCAGGCTGCCGGCGCGCAGGTCCGCAAGCGCGGCATTGGCCTGCTCCAGCGGATAGACCGTGACGCTGGTGCGCAGCGGGGTGGCGTCGGCGAAGCGCATCAGCGCCACGCCGTCGGCGCGCGTGAGGTTGGCGACCGAGACCAGGGCGCGTTCTTCCCACAGCAGGCGATACGGAAAGCTCGGGATGTCGCTCATGTGGATGCCGCCGCAAACCACCGTGCCGCCCTTGGCGACGGCCTGCAGCGCCAGCGGCACCAGGGCGCCGACCGGCGCGAAGATCAGCGCGGCATCGAGCGGCTGCGGCGCCGGCTGGTCGCTGGGGCCGGCCCAGCATGCGCCGGTATCGAGGGCGAAGCGGCAGGCGGCGGTGTCGCCGGGACGCGTGAAGGCAAAGACCTCGCGTTGCTGCGCCACGGCGATCTGGGTCACCAGGTGCGCCGCCGCGCCGAAACCGTAGATGCCGATGCGCCGCGCGCCACCCGCCATGCGCAGCGTGCGATAGCCGATCAGGCCGGCGCACAGCAGGGGCGCGGCGTGTACGTCGTCGTAGTGGTCCGGGATGTGAAAGCAGTAGCGGCTGTCGGCCACCACGTACTCGGCATAGCCGCCGTCGCGCGTATAGCCGGTGAACTGCGGCGCGTCGCACAGGTTCTCGCGATGCGTGGTGCAGAACCCGCAGTGTGCGCAGGTCTGCCCGAGCCAGGGCACGCCGACCCGGTCGCCCGCGGCGAAGCCGGTCACGCCGGCGCCGCACGACTCCACCTTGCCGACAATCTCGTGGCCGGGAACGAGCGCCGGCTTCGGGTGCGCGAGCTCGCCGTCGAGGATGTGCAGGTCGGTGCGGCAGACGCCGCAGGCGCTCACCGCGATCCGCACCTCGCCCGGGCCGGGCACCGGCACCGGCACGCGGGCCAGGCGCAGCACCGGGCCGGTGCCGTCGAAGACCATGGCGCGCATCGATTCCTGCATGGCGTTCTCCTCTCCGGCCAGGGGCACGGGGGTTTGCTCCTTCATGCTAGGCCACGCGCCGCGGCGCCGCTTGACCCGCATCAAGGCCACCGCGAGGCCGTGTGCGACGCGGCGCACCCGGAAAGCTGCGAAAGGCATGATCCACATCAATATGCGGGCGGCCGGCGCGCACAAACTGGAGGCATCGGGACCGGGCCCGCCAGGGTGGCGGCGCCATGCCCTTGTCCATGACCTGTGACCGCGCATCGGCAGTGACCTGGCAGCGGCCGGGTGCCGACCGGTATTCCGGAGGGAGAAACAAGATGTACAGCAAGATCCTGGTTGCCGTGGACGGCAGCGAATCGGCCGCGCAGGCGTTGACGGAAGCCCTGCGCCTGTGCGCGGCGCTGGGCGCCGGGCTGACGGTGGTGCATGTGATCGATAACAGCTATCTGCGGTACGAAGTGGGATATGTCGACCTGACCGACTTGCGCACCAGCCTGATCGAAGCCGGGCAGATGCTGCTCGACGAGGCCAAGGCCAAGGCGGCGGCCAGCCAGGTGAAATGCACGACCCTGATGATCGACGAGGTGCTGGCGCTCGGCGACGTTGCCACGGCGATCGAGCAGGCCGCCAGGCAGGCGGGCGCCGAACTGCTGGTGGTAGGCACGCATGGCCGCCGTGGCGTGCGCCGCCTGCTGATGGGCAGCGTGGCGGAGGGCCTGGTGCGGCAGTGCCGCCTGCCGGTGCTGCTGGTGCATGCGCCGGTGCCGAAGGTCAAGGCGGACGCCGAGCCCGCGCAGTAGGGGCGGCACTGAATTGACCTGAATCAAGGGCCACCCCTTCACGCTCCCTAGACTGGAAGCGGGCTCTCTCGAACACGGCGGGAACATCATGGAATACGCCAGCATCATGGTCCATCTGGACACCAGCCCGCGCGCGCTGGACCGGCTTGGCATCGCCGCGCGCCTTGCCGCGGCGCGGAATGCCAGGCTGATCGGGCTGTATGCCGGCTTTGCGCCGGATGCCGCCTGGTTCTACCTGATGGAGGGCGCCGCGACCTACGTCGAGGAAGACCACCAGCGGCGCGACGACGCCCGCGAGGCTGTGCGGCAGCGTTTCCTCGAAACAACCAGGGACCTGGGCGTGGAGGCCGGGTGGCGCGCGGTGGAGGGCGCACCCTTGACGACGGCGCTGCGCGAGGTGCGCGAGGCCGATCTCGTCGTCGCCGGGCAATACGATCCGGCCGACCCGGACAGCTTTGTCGCGACCCGGTTCCTGGAGACCCTGGTGCTCGACAGCGGCAGGCCGGTGCTGGTCATTCCGTACGCGGGGAAGTTCGACGTGCCCGGCGCGCGCGCCATGGTGGCGTGGAATGGCAGCCGCGAAGCCACGCGTGCCCTGCATGACGCCATGCCGCTGATTGCAGGGGGCGCGGCCAGGGTGCTGTGCGCGCAGGGCGCCGGCCCGCGGCCGGATGCAAGCCTGCCTGGCCACGCCGTGGCGGCGCTGGCGAGCCACGGTGTGCAGGCCGATGTCGAGCACTGCCAGGAAGGCTCCGACCTTGCCATCGGGGAAATGCTGCTGTCGCGCGCGGCGGACTTCGGCGCCGACCTGGTGGTGATGGGCGCGTACGGCCGCGGCCGCCTGCGCGAACTGGTATTGGGCGGCGTCACACGGACCATGCTGGACAGCATGACGTTGCCGGTTCTGATGTCGCATTAGGTGCGCATCAGGGGCGCATCAGGGGCGCAGCGCGCGGGCGCTGCGGCTATGACCGCCTCTGTGACCGCCGGTTATTGCGTCACGGTGCCCACGGCAAAGCCCACGGTCTGCGCGAGCAACGGGACCTCGTCCTCGTTGAGCGACATCGCTTCGGCAAGCCGTCTGTGGTTCAGCCATCCGCGTACCACCGCGCCCAGCCCCGCGGACGCGCAATAGAGGTAGACGTTCTGCGCGATCGCGCCTGCGGTGACAGCGGAGAACATCTCGCGCTGGCTGGGGGCCAGCGCGGTCATGCGGCTGAAGTTCGCGACATAGATCAGGTCCAGCGGCGCTTCGCCGACGAAATCCTGGTATCCGGTCAGGTTGCGCGCGTCGACCGCGCGCTTCAGGTCCAGGCGGTGGTGGGCCGTGTCGTAGCGATAGAGACCCTGCGGCAGCGCCACGTAGATATCGATTTCGTTCAGGCCGTGCGGCGAGGGCGCGGTGCGTCCGCCGCCGGCGCTGCGGTTGACGCCATCGGCCGCCCACAGCAGGTCGCCGAGCAGCCGGGTGCTCAGCGCTTCGTTGCCGAACGCGCGGCTGCTCTTGCGTTGCCAGAGGGCGCCCATGAGCGGCAGGCCGCCGCTCATGTCCGGCGCCGGCAGGGCGATGCGTTCGCCGCCTTCGCCGCTTGCCGGCCGCGGCTGCAATCCGGGCCGGGCTTCGAATGAAAGGGGCTCGACTTCGCTCATGTGTCACCTCGTCGTGGCAGATGGAAGTTGCGGGCCGGCTGGCTGGCGCGGGCCGGGGCGTTTCCAGCTTAGGCGCGCGGCAGGCCGGCGCATTGATCTGCATCAGCCGGCCGACACCGGGTCGCCGACCCGCACCACATGGCACCACTCGTCGCTGTCCAGCGGCTCCTGCACGCGCCGCTGCCGCTCCAGCACTTGAAGGGTGGCGTCGGACGGATCGCCCCCCTGCCAGGCGCGCGCGGCGATGCGTTCGCGTAGCGTGGCCAGGTCCGCATCGCAGTCCACGATGGAAAAAGCCACGCCGCGCCGCGCCGCCAGCGCCGCAAACTGCTGGCGCTGGCGGCGCGCGAGGAAGGTCGCATCGGCAATCATCGGGAATCCGGCCGCGCTGCCCAGGCGGCAGATGGCCAGCAATCGCCGGTACACCCGTGCGGTCTGCCTGCCGGTATAGAGATCGCTGCCGGCCGGCGCCCGCTTGCGTTCCGCGTCGGAGCGCACGCGCACCATCGCGCCGGCGAGCGCCAGCCGCTGGGCAACCGTGCTCTTGCCGCTGCCGGAGAGCCCGTGCATGATGGTGATCGCGCCCGGGCGCCGTGTCAGGGCTGAGCACGCCAGCTCCAGCAAGTCCGTGCAGCGCATCCTTGCCGTCGCCATTTCCGCGGCGGTGATGGTGCCGGCCACCTCGCGCTGGTGCGCGCGCTCGAGCAGCACGCGCACACGCACCACGGCGCGCATGGCGGTGTAGTAGGGCAGCAGGGCCAGGCCGGCGTAATCGCCGCTGTGCTCCAGGTACGCATTGAGCAGGCGATAGGCGAGATCCTGCCTGCCGCGATGCAGCAGGTCCATGAAGGGGAAGGCGGTGTCGCTGATGGTGTCGATCCAGCGCAGCCCGGCATCGAACTCCAGGCAGTCGAAGGGCGTTGGCTCGCCGTCGATCAGGGCCACATTGCCCAGGTGCAGGTCGCCATGGCATTCGCGCACATGGCCGCTTGCCCGCCGTTTGCCAAAGGCGGCATGCAGCGACGCGGCACGGGTGCGCAGCAGCGCGGCCACGCGCGCGGTCATGCCTTGGCCCGGGTCGAGCGCGGCGATGCCGCCCAGCGCCAGCGCCATCACCGCGCCGATCCGCGCCGGCGTGCCGTGGTCCGTATCGCCACGGGCGGCCGGTGCGGCCTGGTGGAACGCCGCCAGCGTGCGGCCCAGCGCTTCCACATGGGCGCCGCTCAGCTGATCCCGCTCGGCCATGGTGGAGAACAGGTCGCGCTGGCGGAAGCGGCGCATCTTCACCGCATATTCCAGCGGCGCGCCGTCGCCGCCGATCCTGGCATCGAGCGGTCCGGGACCGGCGGTGACCGGCACCACATCCAGGTAGAGCGATGGCGCCAGCCTGCGGTTCAGTCTCAGTTCGGTCTCGCAATCGGCTTTGCGCGCGGCCAGCGATGAAAAATCGACGAAGTCGAAACGCACGGGCTTGCGCGTCTTGTAGGCGAAGGCACCGGCAAGGAACACCTGCGAGATATGCGTCTCGATGAGACTGACCTGGCTCACCGGGTGAGGGTAAGCCTCGGGACGCATCAAAGCCTGCGCGAGTACCGCCGATTCCATGCTGGGTTCTCCCGGGTGTCTGCCCGCGCTCTCGGGCAGGGCATGCTTCCATGCTATGCATGTGGCCGGGAACTGGCTTGACCGGGGTCAAGTAGAAGCGTGACCGCCGCTCCTATCGTGGAAAAGAGCGGTGCGCTCGCGCACGAAGGGGGAATGGCGTTGACCATGACAACGAGAGGGGACGGGTTCCCGAAGCGCCCGGCGCGGGTGCGCTGCCTTGCGGCTGGTCTGGCCGCCATGCTCTGCGCCGGCTGCGCGGCTTGCCGGCGCTACGGCGGGATGATGGACAGGAAGCGGACGCTAGATGCGGTCCAGCGCGTCGAGGTCCTGCAGGATCACGCGCTTGCCCTTGACGCAGATGAGCCCGTCGCGCTGGAAACGCGACAAGGTGCGGCTGACGGTTTCGAGTTTCATGCCGAGATAGCTGCCGATTTCCTCGCGGGTCATGCGCAGCGTGAGTTCGCGGTGCGAGTAGCCACGGGCCTTCTGCCGCGCGGAGATATTGAGCAGGAAAGCGGCCACGCGCTGGTCGGCGTTCAGGCTGGCCAGCAGCAGCATGACCCCGGATTCGCGCACGATCTCGCTGCTGAGCATGCGGTGCACGTGCTGCTGCAGCGAGCGCATCTCCCGGCACAGCGCTTCGAGCAGGTGGAAGGGGATGACGCATACCGCGCTGTCTTCCAGTGCGATGGCGTCGCAGGCATGCCGCTCGGTGCAGATGCCGTCGAGCCCCAGCGTCTCGCCGGTCAGGAAGAAACCGCTGACCTGCTCGCAACCGTTCTGGTGCGCCACCACCGTCTTGAACGATCCGGAGCGCAGCGCGTAGATGCTCTGGAATGCATCGCCCGCGCGGTAGAGCGCTTCGCCGCGGCGGATCATGCGCCAGTTATGGATGACGGTATCCAGCCTGTTGCGTTCCGCGTCGTTGAGGTTGCCACCCATGCAGATGGCCCGCATCGCGCAATTCGAGCAACTCGCCTTGCGGGCGGTGCTGGCGCGCGGCACGGTGTCCACTTGCAGGAACTGCAGGACTTGCTCGCCGTGAAGAGCGGTCGACGTTGCCGGCGGGGCTTCCTGATGCAGGTAGTCTGACATGGTGGATTCCTTTATCCCCTGGGCATGCCGGTGCGGCCTGCCGCTGTTCGGACGCACCCGCGCAGCCGGCCCATGACCGGCTGCGCGGGTGGCGCGTGTCTCGCATGTTTCGCCGTCTACGCCACGGCATTCTCCAGTCCCGTTTGCTGCAAAGCCTTTTTCTCCGCGGCAAGGCGCAGCAGTGTGGCCCGCAACGCGTCGAACTCCATGGTCTTGTCGAAAAAGTATGTCGCGCCGGCCTGCATATAGGCCTCGCGCATCGGCGGCACCGCGCAGTTGCTCAGCACCACCACGACGGCGCGGCGGCGCATCCGCGCCAGCTCCCGCAAGGTGCTTGGTCCGGATTCGCCGTGCGCATGGAGCCCCAGGATGACGACGTCGGGCAGCAGGATCAGCGCCGCGAGCAGCGCCGCACGCGGCTCCCGCGCCGAGGCAAGCAGTTCCACTTCTTTCATCGGACGCAGCATCCTGGCCAGCCGCGAGCCGATCAGCGGAGAATCCTCGAGCACCAGGATCGTTAACGGTTCGGAATGGGGCGGCGGGTTCATGCGATTGAGTATGCGAGACGGCGCGGCGGCCCGAAAGCAGCGCTGGCTGAGAGTGCCGTCGGAAAAGGGAAGGTCTTTGTCAGGGAATCCTGACAACGGGCTATCGAAACGCAACCCGCCTTCCGATGGATGGCGGCAGCCTGCCCGCGTGCGGAAAAATTACGCGCGCATCACAATGAGGCGTGTGCATTCCGTGCAAATCGGCTACCTTTGTAGCAAGAGCCCTCGGCAATCACCGTGTGGCTCGCTGTTGATCCGGGAGCACTTTCAATCCACTCATGGCCGCCAACCAGCCACCGAATCCGCCCCCTCCGTCTTCGCCGCCCCCGCCGCCCAAAGCGTCGCTGCACGCCACGCTGGGGGAGTTGGCTGCCGGCGGCGCCGTGCTGTTGCTGCTCATGCTGCTGGCGCTCTGGTTTGTCACTGCGCTCGCGCCGCGGCCGGGTGGCCTGGCCGCGCCGATGCTCGGCGCCTGGGGACTGGCGGTTGCCATCGTGCTGTCGCTGTTGCTGGCGCGCCTGCGGCGGCTGCGGCGGGCGGCGGAAGCGCACCTGGCGCGGACCCAGGCAAGCGAAGCCCGCCTGGCCGGGATCATCCGTTCGTCGATGGAGGCCATCATCACCGTGGACGAAGCGCAGCGCATCGTGCTGTTCAACCCCATGGCGGAACGTCTGTTCGGTTGCAGCGCCGCCGGGGCGATCGGCCGCTCCCTGGGCGACTTTATCCCGGCGCGCTTTCGCGGGGCGCATGAGGAACACGTGCGCCGCTTTGGCGTGACCGGCGTCACGGAGCGGAAGATGGGTCAGCAGCGCGTGCTGCATGCGTTGCATCAGGATGGTACCGAGTTTCCGATCGAGGCCTCCATCTCGCAGACCCAGGATGGCGGCGGCAAGCTGTTTACCGTGATCCTGCGCGATACCACGGAGCGGGTGCGGGCGGAGGCGGCCTTGCGTCACTCGCGGGAGGAGTTGCAGCAGCTATCCGATCGCGTGCAGGCCTCGCGGGAGGAGGAGCGCCGCCGCATTGCCCGCGAACTGCACGACGACCTGGGGCAGCGCCTGAGCGCACTGAAAATGGACCTGGCCATCCTGGCGAGCGACCTGAAGGATGGCGGAACGGCTCCCGCCCTGCTGGACCAGGCCGCCGCCATGCATCTGGTGATCGATGAAACCGTGGCCTCGGTGCGGCGCATCGCGGCCGACCTGCGGCCGGCGCTGCTCGACGAGCTTGGCTTGATCCCGGCGATAGACTGGCTGGCCAAGGAGTTCTCGGTGCGCTATGGCATCGTCGTCGCGACCCATGCCGCCGAGGAGGAGAACGTTGGCGAGCGCGCGGCCACCGCGGTATTCCGCATCGTGCAGGAGGCGCTCAGCAATGTCGTGCAGCACGCCGATGCCGACCGGGTCGATATCGAACTGGTCCGCTATGACGACCACTACGAGCTGACCGTGCGCGACAATGGCCGCGGCGCCGATGGCAGCCATGCCGCCGGTGGCGAGCGCGTGTCGCTGGGCCTGGTCGGCATCCGGGAGCGTGCGCGCCTGCTTGGCGGCACGGTGGCGACGACGCAGGCACCGGGCCAGGGCTTTTGCCTGACCGTGTGCTTCCCTCTCCAGCAGGACATGACGACGATCCCGGAGGCGAGTCCATGATTCCCGTGATGATTGCCGATGACCATGCCGTGGTGCGCGACGGGCTGCGCCATATCCTGGGCCGCTCCGGCGGCTTCGACGTGGTGGGGGAGGCCGTCAACGGTACCGAGGTGCTGCAGATGGCGCGCGACTGCAAGCCGCGCGTGATCCTGCTGGACCTTTCCATGCCGGGGCGCAGCGGGCTGGAGCTGATCAAGCAGTTGCGCCTGGAGCAGCCGGCGCTGCGCATCCTGGTGCTGACCATGCATGCGGAGGAGCAGTATGTGGTGCGCGCGTTCCGCGCGGGGGCGGCGGGCTACCTGACCAAGGAAAGCGCGGCCACCGAACTGGTCAGCGCCATCGGCAAGGTGGCGGCGGGCGGCACCTACGTGAGCCCGGCCATGGCCGAAGTACTGGCCAACAGCCTGCAGGACGAGCACCGGGACGAGCCGCATCTGCGCTTGTCGGACCGCGAGATGGAAGTCTACCGGCGCCTGGTGCTGGGAGAGCCGCTGACCGAGATCGCCGCCGGGCTCTGCGTCAGCGCCAAGACCGTCAGCACCTACAAGATGCGGCTGATGGACAAGCTGCAGCTGCCCAGCGAGGCGGCGCTGGTGCGGTATGCGATCCGGCATCGCCTGTTCGACGAGGGAGAGATCTAGAAGGCGCGCGGCAACGGCGGAACCCGGATCGCCTCCATTGCCCCCTCTTGATCTGGAACAAGATGCCATACACCCTCTGTGCCACCATGAAGTGGAGGCCCGGTCGCGGCCTTTCATCTCAAGGAGGCAACCATGAGCAATCTCAGGATTTACGATCCGCTATCGATCGAACCCGTTGGCGACATGTTGCAGGGGATGCTGCGGGCGTTTCGTGGCGCCAATGAAGGCGGCTTCGCTTTCAAGGTGGACGTGACGGAGTCCGACAAGGCCTACAACCTGGTCGCGGAGATCCCGGGCGCGAAGAAGGAAGACATCGAAGTCTCCGTCGATCGCGGCACGGTGATGATTTCCGCCAAGGTCGAAAAATCCTCCGAGCAGAAGGAAGGCGAACGCGTGATTCGCCGCGAGCGCTACAGCGGCTCGATGCAGCGCGTCTTTACGCTGGACAGCACCGTGGACGAGAGCAAGGTGGATGCCAGCTACGAGAACGGCGTGCTGCGCGTGGTACTGCCGAAGAAAGAAGCGTCGCCGCAGCAGCGCGTGACGATCCGCTGACAAGGGAGCGCCGGACCCGCCAGCGCCGAGGTCACGAATCGCGGGATCCGGCGAAACCGCTATACGGAGTACATCATGGATTACCGGACCGTGCTGGTCGCGCTCGGGGCGGATGCCGCCTGCGCGTCCCGCATCAGGATGGCCGCCGACCTGGCGGGCAGTTTCGGCGCGCATGTGGTCGGTGTCAGCGCCACTGGCCTGCGCCTGGACCCGATCCGGGATTTCGGCGACAACGCCGCCCGGCATCTGGATGCGTCCAGACGCAGGTTGCTGTCGCAGGCCGAGCTGCAGCGCGGGATATTGAGCGAGACCATGGGCGCGCACGCGCCGGGCGTACCGTTTTCGCACCGCGTGGTGGAGGAAGAAGCCGGCTGGGTGCTGGCGCAGGAGGCGCGGGTCGCTGACCTGGTGGTGATGGCGCGCCCGGTGGCCACGCAGGAAGTGAGCTCGCTGGCGGCCGATCCGGCCGAGTACGTGCTGCTCAATGCCGGACGTCCGGTGCTGCTGGTGCCGCCGGCGTTCCAGCCGCTGCACGGCGGGCATGCGGTGATCGCATGGGACGGCCAGCGCGAGGCGGCGCGCGCGGTGGCCGACGCCATGCCGCTGCTGTTGCGCGCCAGCCATGTCACCATCGTGGCCGTATGGGACGTGCGCGAGGAACCGCAGGCGGACACGGAGCCGGTGGCGGGCCTGCGGCAGTATCTGCAGCGCCATGGCATCGTTGCCGGGGTCCGCAATGTGCAAAAGGCGGGGCCCGTCGGCAGCAATATCCTCGAAGCGGTGAGCGCAGTGGGGGGCGACATGCTGGTGGCTGGCGGCTACGGGCACTCGCGCTTGCGGGAGCTGGTCATGGGCGGCACCACCCGCACGCTGATGCGGCATGCCGAGGTTCCGCTGCTGTTGTCCCACTGACGGAGCGCGGCCATGGAACTGCAATTTCTCGGCGCCACGGATACCGTCACGGGTTCCAGGTATGTGCTGGATACCGGCCGCAGCCGCGTGATGGTGGATTGCGGGCTGTTCCAGGGCTACAAGACGATGCGCCTGCGCAACTGGGATCGCCTGCCGATCGATCCAGCCGGGCTGGACGCGGTAGTGCTGACGCATGCGCATATCGATCACAGCGGCTACCTGCCGCTGCTGGTGCGCAATGGATTTCGCGGGCGGGTGTTCTGCACCATGGGCACCGCACAGCTGTGCAATATCCTGTTGCTGGACAGCGCGCACCTGGCGGAGGAGGACGCGCACTATGCCAACCGCAAGGGCTTCTCGCGCCACCAGCCGGCGCTGCCGCTCTACGACGGCGCGGATGCCGTGCGCGCACTGCGCCGGCTCGACCCGTTTCACTACGATACCCGCGTGGCGGTGACCCCGGACGTGGAGGCGGAGTTTCATCGCGCGGGGCATATCATCGGCTCGGCCATCGTCACGCTGCACGTGCAGGGCAAGCGCATCGTGTTCTCCGGCGATCTGGGGCGGCAGCAGGACATCGTCATGCGCGCGCCGGAAATCATCCGCGAGGCCGATCACCTGCTGGTGGAGTCCACCTATGGCGACCGCGCCCACCCCGCGGACGATCCGCTCGACACGCTGGGCGAAGTCGTCAGCCGCACCATCGGCCGCGGCGGCAGCGTGGTGATTCCGGCTTTCGCGGTCGGGCGCACCCAGTCGCTGCTGTACTGCCTCCACAAGCTGCGCCAGCAGAACCGCATTCCCCATGTGCCGGTCTATCTCAACAGCCCGATGGCCATCGATGCCACCACGGTTTTCGCGCTGCACCCGGATGAACTGCGGATCGACCGCGCCGACTGCACGGCGGCCTGCAATCTGGCCATCGTGGTGCAGAGCATGCAGCAGTCCATCTGGCTGAACCGCGACCGCACGCCCAAGATCATTCTGGCCGGCAGCGGCATGGCCACCGGCGGGCGCGTGGTGCATCACCTGGAGAGCTATGGGCAGGACGCGCGCAATACCATCCTCCTCTGCGGCTTCCAGGCCGCCGGCACGCGCGGCGCGGCGCTGGCGGCGGGCATGCGCGAGCTGCGCATCCATGGCCGGCAGGTGGTCATCCAGGCCGCGGTGGCGCAGATCGGGAGCCTGTCCGCGCATGCCGATGCCGACGAAGTGATGACCTGGCTGGGCGGCTTCGGCGCGCCGCCGCGGCAGACCTTCGTGGTGCACGGCGAGCCCGCGGCAAGCGATGCCCTGCGCCAGCGCATCGGGCGCGATCTGCACTGGCCGGTCACGATGCCGGAGTACCTTCGTTCGTATCCGCTGGACTAGCAAGGCCAGGCGCACATCCGGTGCGCCGGCGGTCACCGCCTGCGCACCCCGGTGACCACCCGCGGGGCACTAGCGCTCCAGCACATAGCTGCCCGGCGCGTCGGCGAGCGCGCCGGGCGCCGCGTCGCGCGCGGGGACCCGGCCCGTGGAGTGCGATGCCAGCCAGTCGTGCCAGCAGGGCCACCAGGATCCGTCGTGCCGCTGCGCGTTCGCGAGGTAGCGTTCCGGGCTGACATAGGTTGCCTGCGCCGCGCGCGTCGCCACCCGGTAGCGCCGGCCCGGGCGCGACGGCTCGGAGACGATGCCGGCATTGTGTCCGCCGGAGGTCAGCAGGAACGTCAGCGGCGCCGGCGTCAGCAGGTGCAGTTTGTAGACCGAGCGCCAGGGCGAGACGTGGTCATGCTCCGTGCCTACCGCGAAGATCGGCATGCCGATGTCCGACAGGGCGACGGGGCGGCCATCCACGCAATAGCGCCCCTCCGCCAGGTCGTTGTCGAGGAACAGCTTGTGCAGGCACTCCGAGTGCATGCGGAAGGGCAGGCGGGTGAGGTCGCGGTTCCATGACTCCAGGTCGTTGGGGCGCAGCCGCTTGCCGAGCAGGTACTCGCTCATCATGCGGGACCAGACCAGGTCGCGCGAGTGCAGCATCTGGAAGGCGGCGGCCATCTGCGGGCCATCCAGGTAGCCCTGCCGTCGCATCATGGCGTCCAGCGCCGACAACGCGCTGCTGTCGATGAACAGGCCGAGTTCTCCCGGCTCGGAGAAGTCGGTCTCGCTGGCGAATACGGTCAGGCTCTGCAATGGCGCACCGCTGCCGTCGCGGCTGAGCGCTGCCGCGCAGATCGACAGCAGCGTGCCGCCCAGGCAATACCCGGCGGCGTGGATGCGCGTATCGGGGCAGCGCTCCTGCACCGCGTGCAACGCGGCCAGCACACCGAGGCGCAGGTAATCGGCGAGTCCCAGGTCGCGCGCTTCGGCGCCCGGGTTCTTCCACGAGATCATGAAGACCGTGTGGCCCTGTTCGACCAGGTAGCGCACCATCGAGTCGTGCGGCTGCAGGTCCAGGATGTAGTACTTCATGATCCAGGATGGCACGATCAGCACCGGCTCTCGCCACACCTCGGCGCCGGCCGGCGCGTACTGGATCAGTTCGATCAGCGCATTGCGGAACACCACCTTGCCCGGCGTGGCCGCAACGTCCTGTCCGACCTTGAAGGCGGGCGGCCGGCGCAGCTTCGGCTCGCGCGTCAGGTCGGCCACCACGTTCTGCATATCGTGTTGCCAGTGGCAGGCGCCATCGAGCAGATTGGCGCCGCCGCTGGCGGCGGTGGCCTGCAGCACCACGGGATTGAGCCACCAGGCATTGCCTGGCGAAAAGGTATCAAGCACCTGCCGCGCGCAGAAAGAGACCAGCCGCTCATGGTGCGGGGATACGCCGGGCAGGCCGCGCGTGAGCGCTTCCCATAACGCTTCGTTGTTGTGGAAGGCGTCGCGCCAGCAGCGGTAGGGCCACTGCAGCCAGGCGGGGTCGGCGAAGCGCAGGTCGGCTGGCGGCGCCGGTACGCCGGGCGTCGGCTGCGCCGCCGCCGGACCGGGCCACATGCCGGCGCTCGCCGCAATCGCACCGCTTACCCATTGCCCGAGGGCGGTGTCCACCTTGCCGGGGGAGACGGCCAGGTGCAATGCCCAGTCCAGCCCGGCCAGCCAGAGCGAGGCGATCGACATGCCCTGGGTGACGCCGGCCAGCGTGGAGCGGACCTGCTCGTCCAGCTGGTCCGGTGCGGCCCCGGCGGGGCCGCAGCCATATTCCGCCTCGGGCGCGGCGGCGAGTTCCTTGCCTGGTGTCGGAGCGTTCATTGCATGTGCTGCCCGCCATTGATGGCGATATTGGCGCCGGTGACGAAGGCCGCGTCATCGGAGCACAGGAAGGTGATCAGCGCGGCGACTTCGTCCGGCCGCCCCAGCCTGCCGACCGGGATCTGCGGCAGGATCCTGGTCTGGAGGATGTCGGCGGGGATGTCTGTGACCATGTGCGTGGCGAGATACCCGGGCGACACGGTGTTCACCGTGATTCCCTTGGTGGCCAGCTCCAGCGCAAGCGCTTTGCTGAAGCCGTGGATGCCCGCCTTGGCGGCCGAGTAGTTGGCCTGCCCGAAGGCGCCCTTGGAGCCGTTGACCGAGGAAACATTGATGATGCGCCCCCAGCCGCGGCTGACCATGCCCTCGCACAGCGGCCTGGTCATGTTGAAGACGGAGTCCAGGTCCGTCCTGAGCACCACGTCCCAGTCGGCCTTGGTCATCCGCCTGAAGGTCACGTCGTGCGTGATGCCGGCGTTGTTGACCAGGATATCGATCTGGCCCATGGCGGCCAGCACCTGCGCGGCGCATTGCTGGCAGGCGTCGAAATCGGCCACGTCCACCGCGAACGCGTGGAACTCCCGGCCATCTGCCAGCTGGCGCTGGAGCCAGGCCTGCACATGGTCATTGCCGATCGAGTGGGTGACGGCCACCCGATGGCCGGCGTCATGCAGGCGGATTGCGATGGCCTCGCCCAGGCCGCCCATGCCGCCGGTCACCAGCGCGGTTCGCCTAGCTGGCATGGACTGCCCTCTTGCGCGTCGTGGCCGCCGTGCTGTCGTCGGCGGCGTTGCCCGCCGGCGTCCACGCCGCGGCCTGCCTGAATTTCTCGAAGATATCCTGCATGGGCGCCGACAGGGGCGACGCATTCCCCGCCTGTTGCAGGGTCGCGGCCTGGCACCGCTGCCAGGATTCGCCGGTTTCCCGCATCTGCTCGACCATGGCGCTCTGGTTGTGGATGGCGAGACTCATCCAGGCTTGCATGGTCTCGGCGCATTGCTCGGCCGCGTTGCGCAGGAAGGCGGCGGGCAGCGTGGCCAGCGCGGCGAAGTCGCTCGCCTTGGCGAGTTGCGCGCTCGCTTCGTGCGACGTCTTGATGTCCTTGCGTATCGCGTCGAGCTGGACTTCAAGAAAGCGCTGCCGGCTCTCCTGCAGGAGGGTCAGTGCCCGCAGGCCCGCCTCGTAATTGAAGGTCAGGAAGTCGAGCGGGACGTTGGTCTGGTCTGCCATGGTGAGTCTCCTTGGTTTGCGCGCGCATCGTGATGTGTGCTGCAACGCTGCGCGGGAGGGCGGGCAAGGGCCGGCGGTGCGCGTAGCGGCACCGGAGCCGTCCTGGGTTTGCCGCCGTGGAACAGGGTGGGCGCCATGCATGCGATGCCATGCACGCGTTTGGCCCGTCAGATGATTCTAGGGCGGTGGCGCTCGCGCTTGTTGATCCGCATCAAGCTTAGGGGCTGGCGCGCGCACGGGCGCCTGGCGTGGCATCGCTGGGGTGCCAACGGCCAGTGGCGGCGAGCATCAAGCTTGCGACGCATCAAGCATGTCGCGCAGGCATGGTCCAGACTGTAGGCAAGCACGCCGGCATTGCGCCTGCCCCTTTTCACTCTGTTCGTGCTTGCCTGTCCTGTCTTTCTTGTTTTCTTGTTTTCTTGTTTTCTTGTTTTCTTGTTTTCTTGTTTTCTTGTTCGCTGTTGCTTCGGGAAGCCGGCATGAATCAAACGGTGGTTGTCTTTTGCGTCGCTTTGGGGATCGGCCTGGGGTTCGGGCTGGAGCGGGAGCGCAGCCAGGCAGCGGAGGGCGGCGAGGCCTCCGCCGGCCTGCGCACGTTTGCCATTGCCAGCGTGAGCGGCGCGCTGGGTGCGTTCCTGCCTGAAGCCGGATTGCTGCCGGCGGTACTGCTGGCGGTGGCCGTACTCGCCGCCGTCGGGTACCGCCACACCGCGGACAGGGATCCGGGGCTGACCACCGAAATCGCGCTGCTGTGCGCGGTGCTGCTCGGCGCGCTCGCCGTCTCGCAGCCCACGCTTGCCGCGGGCATCGCCACGGTGCTGGTGATCCTGCTGCATGGCAAGGCAACCCTGCACCGGCTGGTGCGCGATGCGCTGACGCGGCAGGAAGTGAGCGATGCCCTGATGCTCGCTGCCGCCACCCTGGTGATCTGGCCCTTGCTGCCGGACCGGTACATGGGGCCGCTCGATGCATGGAATCCGCGCACGCTCTGGCTGGTGGCGGTGCTGGTGATGCTGATGGGTGCGGCCGGGCATGTCGCCACGCGCCTGTTCGGGGAAAAGGCGGGGCTGCCGCTGACCGGCTTGTTCGGCGGCTTTGTCTCCAGCGTGGCGACCATCGGCTCGATGGCGGCGATGGTGCGCAAGGCGCCTGGCACCCATGATGCGGCGGTGGCGGCCGCCTTGCTCTCCAGCGTGGCCACCTTTGCGCAGATGCTGCTGTTGCTTGCCGCAACCAGCGCGGCCGCGTTCCGGGTGCTGGCGCTGCCGCTCGCGGCCGGACTGGCCGCAATGCTGCTTTACGCGGGCGTCTGGCTCTGGCGGGCGGCCCGCCAGCCGGCCGCGCGAGACCGCGCGCAGCTGGCCGGCCCGTCCATTGACTGGCGGGTGGCCGCGGGCTTCGTGCTGCTGATGGCGCTGCTGCTGCTCGCCAACGCCGCAAGCCGCGCATGGTTCGGGCCCGGGCTGCTGCTTGGCGTGGCGGTGGCCGGCGGGTTTGCCGATGCGCACGCCGCGACGGTATCGGTCGCCGCTCAGGTGGCGGCGGGACGCCTGTCCGCCGAGGCCGCGGTCTGGCCCGTGCTGGCGGCATTCTCCGCCAACACCCTGACCAAGATCGTGGTGGCAGCGGCAGGCGGGCGTACTTTTGCCTGGCGCGTCGGCAGCGGGCTGTTACTGGCCGCCGCCGCGACCTGGAGCGCCGCCCTGGCGCTCCTTGCCTGGCGCTGATGGCAGCGCCGTGCCAGGCTCAGGACTGCGCTAGCCGGCCTTGCCGCCCGAGGCCGGGCATGTCCTGATGCCGAGCACGCTGTAGAGAGGGCAGATGCGGACAAGCCCGGTCAGGATGGGAATCACGCCGATCCATCCCCACACGCCGATGGTGCCGGTGACGGCAAGTCCGATCAGGGTCAGGCCGACGACAATCCTGAGGGTCCGGTCAATGGTTCCGATATTGGCTCGCACGGCGTACTCCCTTTTTTCATCGATAAGGTGGCTGCGCGTCGCGTCGCTGGCCCGTTCCCGCCGGGTAACCGAACGATCGATCTCGCGGTTCGACTATAGCCCGATGGTTGTCCGCAGCCTTGATCCATGGCAAAGGCATCGCGGGCGCCGATGGCGGGGCTACCGCTGCGAACGCGTGCACTGGCTGGCGCAGTAGAGCCAGGAGCGCTCGGCCTCATTCACCGCGAGGCGGAAGGCCAGGGCCACGGGCTTGCTTCCCGCGGTGAATGGCCTGGCCTGCGTGCTGCCCTGGTAAGTGACATAGGCGCGGTAGGTGCCGGGATGCAGCTTCAGGTAGAGCAGCGGGCCCTCGGTGACGAGGGAGAGCCGTTTCTTGCCCTGGGTGTCCACCACCACCACGGCCACATCGGACATCGACTCGCCCGTGCGGGCGTCGACAAAGCGCATATGCACGTTGAAACGGGAGGCCATGGCGCGCAGTTGTCCGGCCTCGTCGCTGCCGATGCCGCCGGAGATATAGGCGATGCCGTCGTGATCCCGGACCTGGGGCGGGTTGGCCCCATAGGGCGCCGCCAGCAGCGTGGAGGTGCACAGGCAGGCCAGCATCCCGGCCCATCGGGCTCGCAAAGGGCGATGACGGTACATGGTCTGACTCCTGAAGGCGTGAGGCGCGGCCGCATTGCCTGCGCCGGTACAGCACTTGCTTCGCAGGCAATGCCGCCGCGCTGAGATTGACGCCGGCCCCCCGCTTTGCCGCCGCCGTCAGGCGTCTCCCAGCGCATGATAGAGCTCGTCTTCCTGTGCGAAATGCAAGCGCAGGATCGCGTTGAGTTCGTACAGCAAGCGGCGCACCTCCGGTGTGCTTTCCTGGTCCAGCCCCTCGGCCGGCTGGTCGGCGGCGATGCGTTCCAGCATGCATATCAGGCGGAATATCTCGCGGTGCCCGCCGGACAGCGCGGCCATCGGATCGCTGCCGCCCAGCAACCGGGCCAGCTCCGGATACAGGCTGGCATCGTCGCGAAGCTCGTGCGCGAGCAATTGCTCGCGCAGCGCCTGGTTCAGCTGCGCGAGTCTGGCGCAAGCGATCTCCCTGGGCAGGCTTGCTACGCTGTCCGCCAGCCATCTCACCTGGTCGAGCACCTGCTCCAGGTCGTCGTGCTCGGACTGCAGCCTGCGTGCCTGGGCCTGCGGGATGCTGGCAGGCCGCCCCTCCGGCCCCGCCCTGAGCGCCCGCAGTGCGTTCAGGATGACTGCCACGTCGATCAGTTCCTGCAGCACGGCGCCGGCGAGCGGCGGCAGATAGCCAAAGGCCGCTGCCATCATGGCGATCAGCGACAGCGCCATGCCTGCCACCACACTCTGCAGCGCGATGCGGTGCGTGCGCCGGGCGATCCCGATGGCCTCGGCCAGCCGGTCCAGGCGATCGACCAGCAGGACCACGTCCGCGGCTTCGGCCGACGCGGCGGCACCCGCCGCGCCCATCGCCACGCCAACGTCGGCGGCGGCCAGCGCGGGCGCGTCGTTGACGCCATCCCCGACCATCACGACGGTGCCGTGGCGCTGCGCCTCGCGGATGGCTGCGAGTTTCTGCGCGGGCGTCTGACGGGCCAGCACTTCCGTGACGCCGAGCATGGCACCGGTCATCTGCGCAACGTCGTCGCGGTCGCCGGTGAGCATCGCCATGTGCTGGATCCCGGCCTGCCTCAGCATCCTGATGGCCCGTGGCGTTTCAAGCCGGATCCGGTCTGCCAGCTGTACCGCCCCCAGCGTGACACCATCGACGCCGAGGAACACGGCGGAGGCACCCTCGTGGCTCAGCCGCCGCAGCAACGCCGCGAGCCACGGCGCGGCGGCGCTCGCTGGCGAGGCGTGGGCAAGCGAGCCTATCCTGACCGCGCGCCCATCGACCATTCCGCCCAGGCCGGCGCCGGGTGTTTCGTGGACTTCGCGCGGCAATGCCAGTGCCAGACCGCGCTCGCGCGCGGCGGCCACCAGCGCGCGCGAGCTCACATGCACCGACGCCTGGGCCAGCGAGGCAGCCAGGCGGAGCACGGTGTCGGGGGCGTATCCCGGGGCCGCTTCGATAGCGGCCAGGCGCGCCTGGCCGGCGGTCAGGGTGCCCGTCTTGTCGAAGAACAGGATGCGGCTTTGCGCCAGCTTCTCGAGCGCGGCCCCGCTCTTGACCAGGATGCCCCGGCGGGCACTGCGCGACATGCCGCAGACGATCGCCACCGGCACCGCCAGGATCAGCGGGCAGGGCGTGGCGACCACCAGTACCGCCAGCGCGCGGTGTGCGTCGCCGGTCATCAGCCAGGCAGCGCCCGCCACGGCCAGCGCCAGCGGCACCAGCAGCAAGGCGTAACGGTCTGCCATGCGGGTCCACGGGCTGCGGCTTTGTTGCGCTGCCGCCACGAGGCGGACGATGCCCGAGTAGGTGCTATCCGCCGCCGTGGCGCCGGCGAGCATCTCGAACGGCGCCCCCGCGTTCACCGTGCCGCTGCGCAGTGGCTCGCCTGGCTCGCGGTGCTGCGGCATGGCTTCGCCGGTCAGCGTGGATTCGTCGAGTTCGGCGGCCTGTATCAGCGAGCCATCGACAGGGACCACCTCGCCCGTACGCACCAGCAGCCGGTCGCCGGCAAGCACACGGTCCAGCGGCACGGTCCGCCACGCGCCGTCCTCATGCCGGCTGGCTTCGCGCGGGGCGTGCCGCAGCAGCGCGCGCATCTCGTTCGAGGCGCGCGCTTGCGCGTAACTCTCCAGCGCCCGCCCGCTGGCCAGCATCAAGGCGATGACCGCCGAGGCAAAGTGCTCGCCCAGCAGCCAGGCGAAGCCGATGGCGAGCAGCGCCAGCACATCGACCCCGGCCTGGCGGCGCCAGACCGCCAGGAGGCTGCTGGCGGTCAGCGTCAGCAGGATCGGCAATACGCCGGCCAGCCATGCGAGTCGGGCGAGCGCGGCGGATCCGGACCAGTACAGCAGCGAGCCCGCGATCAGCGTGAGCGCGGAAACCGCCAGAAGCCCCAGGTCGATGTTGCGGCCTGACAAGGACTCCGGGACTGCCGCCACGGCTAGCCGCGGCGCCCGAGCGCCAGCATGGACAGCGCGCCGCAGGCAGCACCGATGGCAACGCCCGCGCCAAGCACGCGCCATGGGTGCGCATGGGCGTACTCGTCGCCGGCCTGGGCCAGATCCCGGAACTGCGCGCGGCCTTGCGCCTGCAATTCCTGCAGGCGCGATTGCAGTGTGCCCAGCCGTGCCTTGAACTGCTCGCGTGTCTGGGCGGTCTGATCGCCGGCCTCGGCGGCTGCATCGCGCAGGAAGGCCTGCACATCGGCCAGCAAGACGTTGATATCGTGCGTCAGGGCGGCGCGGTGGACGGAAAAATCGCGGACGTCGTTCATGGGGTTCTCCTGGCGGTTGCATGCGAAGCCGATGCGGCGGGACGGAGGCTGTCCGGTGCGGCATGGCGGGTGGTGCGTGACGCGTGGTGCGGTTGGCGGATCGTCTCCCACCACCCACTATAGACAGGGTGCGCGCATGCCGGTTGACCCGTATCAAGGCCGGGCCGGATGGCGCAAGCCGTACATATCGCCGCTGGCGGGCCAGCCGCGGGCAGGAACCAGGCAAAGCGTCATGGTCCCCGGCATTCGCCGGGTGGTGGACGGGATGCAGGAGACGGGCAGGCGCAGGCGCCATGATGGCGCGGGGAGCACATTGCCGAGGCTGGCGCCCGTGCGCCGATGCTTGAACAGCCTGGCGAAGGCCTCGCGGCCCGCCATCGGCACCACCCGCCGGCTGCCGGGGCCGGTCATGGGCGGCGCTTGCGTGCGGGTTCTCGTGTTGCGCGGCTGTCCGCTGCGGCACATTTCCATCGATGGAAGCCGGCGCGCGCTGCCGGCCTCGTGGCCGGTGAACGTCCCGGCGAACGTCCTTGACATAGCGCAAGCAATGGCGCCGACAACGGCATAAGCTGGGCGCAAGCCGGGCCGGTGCTGCCCGGAAGCCGGCCGCGGCGCGTTGCGGCGAGGCGCGCCGCCGCGCCAGGGATGGGAGCAAGCCGATGAACACACCACTTGCCCGCTTCGAGAGCCGGGAGGATGCCGCGGCACAACTCGCCGGGGCGCTGCATGCCTACCGCGGGCAAAGCCCGCTGGTGCTTGCCATTCCGAACGGCGGCGTCCCGCTCGGGCGCGAACTCGCGGATGCGCTGGCGGGCGACCTGGATGTGGCGCTGGTCAGCCGGCTTGCCCTCCCCGGCAATGCCGCGGCAACGATCGGCGCCATCACCGAGCATGGCTGGACCTATCTCCTCGATGGCCCGGCGGGCGGCCAGCCCGATCCCGCCGACGTGGCGAAGGAACAGGTGGCAAAGCTGGACCGGCTGCGGCAGCAATGCGCGATCTACACATCGCATCGCCCGCGCCCCGATCCGCGCGGCCGCATCGTGATCCTGGCCGACGATGGCCTCGCGACCGGCGCCACCATGATGGCAGCGATCCACATGGTGCGCAGGCAGCATCCGGCGCGCGTGGTGTGTGCCGTTCCGGCAGGCCTGGCGGACGGCCTGGCGGCTGTCAGGCCCTACGCGGACGAAATCGTGTGTTTGCGGGTGGCCGGGCCGGGCCCCGATATCAGCCATCTCTACCATTGCTTTCCCGAGGTGGGGGATGCCGAGGTCCGCATGCTCCTGCGGCACGATGCGGCAACCGGCGCCGAGGGCGGCAGGGCGCTGGCGGATGCCATGCCGGTGGACATCGACTGCGGCGGGGCGGTGCTGCACGGCGTACTCGATGCACCGGCCAACCCGGCTGGCCTGGTGCTGATGGTGCAGGCCAACGGCCACGGCGAGCACACGGTGCGCAACCAGTATGTGGCGAGGAAGCTGAATGCCAGCCGGCTCGCTACGCTGCTGGTGGACCTGATCGCGCCACGCGAGCCGATGCGCAAGGACAAGCGCCAGGATGTCGCGCTGCTGACGGGGCGGCTGCGCAAAGTGATGCAGGCGGTGCCCGGCCTCGTGCTGGCGCGGCTGCGCCTGCCTGCCGTGCCGCTGGCCTGCTTCGGCACCGGCACTGCCGCCGCCGCCGCACTGCGGGTGGCCGGGGAGGCGGGCAATCGACTGCGCTCGCTCGTGCTCGCGGCGGGACGGCCGGATCTGGCCGGCGCGGAAAGCCTGCGCAATGTGGCCATACCCACCCTGCTTGTGATCGGCGCAGGCGATCCCGAGGGGATCCGGGTGAACGACCTGGCATTCGCGGCATTGCATTGCCCCAGGCAACTGCGGCTGGTGGCGGGGGCGGGCCGGGTCTTCGAGGAGCCCGCCGCGATAGAGGATCTGGTTGCGCTGGCCAATGGCTGGCTGTTGCAATCGATAGCCGGCGCCGAGCCTGGCGCCGCATAGCCGGCGCGCACGATCCGCCGTCGTTACCGTTCCGGCGCCCGGCCGGCGCAAGCCACGGTGCAAGCGCAACCGGGCCGGCCTTCGCCCGCCACGCGACACAGGGCTTGCGCTGGATCAAGCCGTCCGCCTCCATCCGGCCGATACTGAGGTGGACCCGAGTGCTCCGGCATGGCCCTCGCCCTTGCCGCCACCAACTACCTGCCCGCCCGGTTTGTGGAGTTTCATCATGTCCTACGCCACCATCATGGTACTGCTCGATCCCAGCCGCAGGTCCCATCATCGGCTGGAGGTCGCCGCGCAGCTGGCAGCCACGCACCATGCCGCGCTGATCGGCATGATTGCCAGCCAGCGCCCGGATCCGGCCTGGGTTTACCGGCTGCCCGACGGCGTGCGCTATCTGGCTGACATTCGCGCCAGGCACCAGCAAGACTGCGAGGTGGTGCGCCGCGCCTTCGACCGCGCGACCGAAGCGTTGCCGATCGCGGCGAAATGGCATGCTTTCGACGGGCATCCCCTGGCTATCGGCCAGCGCGAGGCACGCCTGGCGGACTTGCTGGTAGTCGGGCAGGACGATCCGGCGGACCCGGCCGCCTTCGTGGCGCAGGACTTTGTCGAGTCGATCGTGCTGGGCAGCGGCCGGCCTGTGCTGGCGATTCCCCGTGTCGGACGGTTCGCGGCCATAGGCAGCCGCGTGCTGGTGTGCTGGGACGGCGGCCGCGAGGCCGCGCGCGCGATCCTCGATGCGCTGCCGTTGCTGCGCAAGGCCCGGGCAGTGACCCTGGCTTGCTGCGCCGCGGCAGGCAACTCCGACGACGAATGGAGCGCACCGCCCGAGTACGCCGTGAGCTGGCTGGCGGCGCATGGCGTGAGCGCCGATGTGCAGCACCTTGCGCCCGCCGCGCGGGCCGATATCGGCGAGCGGCTGCTGTCGGCGGCGGCGGATGTGCAAGCCGATCTCATCGTGGCCGGCGCCTACGGACACAGCCGCTTCCGCGAACTGGTGCTGGGCGGCGTGACCAGAACGCTGCTGGACTGCATGACCGTTCCTGTGCTGTTCTCGCATTGACGGTGCCGGCCGCCGCGCTTGACGCGTGTCAACGGCCGGTACCCGTGGCGCCTAAGCTGAGAGAGCGGCTGCGCCGGGGTGTGTCTGGCGCCGGTATCGTCAAGGCAAGGAGAGGACAGATGAAGACCGATCTGCAGATCAGGCAGGACGTAAGCGACGAACTCGACTGGGATCCTGCGATAGACGCCGCCTCGGTCGGCGTGGAAGTCAGTCACGGGGTGGTGACCCTGAGCGGCCACCTGCGCTCCTACGCCGAAAAACTGGCGGCGGAACGTGCCGCCGAACGCGTGGCGGGCGTCAAGGCGGTGGTGGTGGAGCTCGATGTGCGGCTGCCCGGCGTGCATGACGACGAAGCCATCGCCGAAGCCGCCCGCGCAGCGCTGCAATGGCATGCGAGCCTGCCTTCGACGGGTATCAGGGTGCGGGTCGAGAAAGGCTGGATTTCGCTGGCAGGCGAGGTGGAATGGTCCTACCAGCGCGAACTGGCCGAGCGCTCCGTCAGCCATCTGCGCGGCGTGGCCGGCGTGCTCAACGAGATCACGATCAAGCCGCGCATCGCGCCGCCGGACGTGGCCAGGCGGATCGACGCGGCGTTGCAGCGCCATGCGGAACGCGAGGCGCGCCATATCCGTGTCGAGATACTGGGCAGCGTCGTGACGCTGGAAGGACGGGTGGATTCGCCGCAGGAGCGGCAAGCGGCCATCGGCGCCGCGTATTCGGCTCCGGGCGTGACCAAGGTCATCGACAAGCTCGCGCTGTCCTGAGCCCGCGGCCCCGAGCTGCGGCGGGCCGCGCGGTCACGCCGGTGCGCCGCCCAGCCGGGCTGCGGCATCGTCCAGGCGCTGCCTGACGCGAGCGGTTGTCCCGGCGCCCGCCAGCTCAGGGCGCCCACATCGGAAAGGCGGCTCCGGCGCGTACTCCAGTAGCAGTTCGATCTCCCTGGCCTGCGCCGCGCCGCGTATCAGCGCGACGACCTGCAATGCGAAATCGATGCCGGCGGTCACGCCGCCGCCGCTGATACGGTTCCTGTCGCGCACGATCCTGGCGGGATCGGGAACGGCGCCGAACTTCGGCAGGTACTCTCGATAGTTCCAATGGCATGCCGCGCGGTAGCCATCCAGCAAGCCTGCCGCCCCCAGCAGCAACGATCCCGAACACACGCTGGTCACCCAGCTGGCCTGGCTGCCCTGCTGGCGAAGCCATGCAAGGACCTCCGGGTCCCGCATCAGCGCCTGCGTGCCCGGCCCGCCTGGCACGCAGAGAATATCCAGGGCCGGGCATTGTTGAAACGTGTCGGACGGCATCAGGCGCAGGGCGCTGTCACTGGGGACGGGCGCCGTGTCCTTCCATACGAAATGGAGCTGCGCGCCGCTCATCTGGGAGAACACCTGCGCCGGCCCGGTGAGGTCGAGCTGCGTGAGGTACGGGTACAGCAGAAAGCCGATCCTGATGGGTTTTTCCATGGTCATGGCCGAGCGTGTCAGTGTCAGTGTCAGTGTCGGGGCAGCCGGTGCGCTGCGATATGCCAAGTATCTTGACGTGAGCAGCTGGCGGCAATGACAATCTTTTGTCAAATCCTGCCAAGTCACCATGCCATCAGGTACCGCTCATGACTACAAGCAAGCGTAACCCCCGGGGCATGCGCACCATTGCACTCGTGGCGTTTCCCGGCGTTCAACTGCTGGACATTGCCGGTCCCGCCGATGTGTTCGCGATGGCCAACGTCTACAGCGTGGAGCCTTTCTTTCGCGTGCGTCTGGTGTCCAGCGCCGGCGGCACGCTGGCGACCTCGAGCGGCATGGTGCTGCAGACCGAGGGGCTCGACGCAGTGGCGCCGGATTCGGTCGATACCCTGATCATCGCCGGCGGCGAGCGCAACGGGCTCGGCGAGGCCATCCGCGACGAACGGCTGGCGGCGTGGACCCGCAGCGCATGCAAGCTGGCGCGCCGCTATGGATCGGTCTGTACGGGCGCATTCGCGCTCGCGCACTGGGGGCTGCTGGACGGGCATCGTGCCACTACGCATTGGGAGGGCACGTCACTGCTGCGGCGCCATTTCAGCGGTATCGAGGTGGAACCAGACGCGCTCTATGTGCAGGACGGAAAGGTATGGACCTCGGGCGGCGTCACCTCCGGCATCGATATGAGCCTTGCCCTTGTCGAGCAGGATCTCGGCCGGTGGATCGCCATGCGCGTGGCCAAGCAATTGATCCTTGCCGCGCGGCGCCTGGGCAACCAGTCGCAGTTTTCCGCGACCCTGGAAGCGCAGGCCGGGCAGTACGCCGCACTGGTGGACTGGATGCGGGCTCACCTCGGGGAGCCGATCGGCGTGGAGCGGATGGCGGAGAAGGCAGGGGAATCCCCCCGCAGCTTTCATCGCCACTTCGTCAAGGTGACCGGATTGACGCCGCATGCCTTCCTGGAGGCTTTGCGCCTGCAAGCCGCCAAGACGCGGCTGGAAGCCGGGGAACCGCTCAAGAGCGTGGCGCAGGCCAGCGGCTTCCGTTCCGAGGCGCATCTGGCAAAGATCTTCCGGCGCAGGTATGCGCTCACGCCGTCGCAGTATCGCGCCCTCTATGGCGAGTAGCCTGCGGTCTGCGTCGGCTTCATTTCGCCGGCCGGACTAGGCCAGTGACACCACGACCGTCTTGCTGATGCCGTGCTCGCGGACATCGATGGATGTCTCGTAGGCCATGCCCTTGTCCGTCGCCGCCAGGATTTCCCGCACATCGAGGCCGATGCCTGCGAGCGAACCCAGCGCGGATTCCGGCAGGAGCGTGTTGGCCACGCGCAGGACCGAGGTGGGAACGCTGAACGATGTCTCGTGCTTGCCGTCGACGAATTTCTCGACTTTCACTTTGGCCATGTTTCCTTTCCGTGCGATCGAATCGAATTGAATTGAATTGAATGCGTGGCAACGACGCGAATCTTCCTGATTCCAACTCTACGGTTTCGCCGCTCCGATCGGGAGACCCCCGTTCGTGGGGTACCCCGCGCCTGGCTGCTCGCGGACATGATTCATATTGCCACGGGCCGCGAGCCGTTACGCGGAGTCGCGTCGCCGGCATCCGGCTGCGCCAGCACCAGGCTCAGTTCAACGCCATCGCTGGCGGGCTGCCCGTTGCGTACCACATGGATGCCGCTGGTGCTGGCCAGCCTGAGCATCGCCGTATTGGTTGCCAGCGTGGTGCCTACCAGTTCCCGCGTGCCGCGCGCGCGGCAGTAGGCCACCAGCTTGTTCATCAAGAGGCCGCCGATGCCGCGGTGCTTGCAGTCGGAGCGCACGGCCACGGCGAACTCGGCGCGCAGGTTGTCGGGGTCGGTGACGGCCCGTGCTTCTCCCAGGATGGCCGGCTGGCCGCCATCCGCCGCGCCGATTGCGACGAATGCCATTTCGCGCGCGTAGTCGATCTGCGTCATGCGCGCGAGCTGGCTGTGGGCCGGCTGGCGGATCATGCAGAAGAAGCGCATATGGATATCCTCCGGCGTCATGGCGGCAAAGAATGCCTCGTATGCCGGCTCGTCTTCCGGATGCACCGGGCGCAGCAGCAGCGGTGCGCCGCGCCATGTCACCGTCTCCTCCAGTTCCTTGGGATAGGGACGTATCGCCAGGCGGGCGGCGCCTGGCTGCGCGGCCGGGGCCACGCCGATGCGTGCGTCGAGCGCGAGCACGCCGGCGCTGTCGGCCAGCAGCGGATTGATGTCCAGTTCGACGATCTCCGGCAGGTCGCACAGCAGTTGCGACAGCTGCATCAGCGTCTGGTACAGCGCGTCATGGTCGATCGCGGGCCGGTCGCGGTAGCCGGCCAGCAGTCCGGCAATGCGGGTGCGGCCGACCAGCTCCTTCGCCAGGTTGACGTTCAGCGGCGGCAGGGCGATGGCGCGGTCGCCGATGCGCTCGGCGGCCGTACCGCCCTGGCCGAACAGCACCACCGGCCCGAATACCGGGTCGGCGGTGGCGCCGAGGATCAGTTCGAACGCACCCGGCCGGATGATCATGCGCTGCACCGTGAAGCCGTCCAGCCGGGCATCCGGCCGCTCGGCGCGGATGCGGGCCTGCATGCGTTCCAGGGCCTGCCGCAACTGGGCGGCCGACTGCAGGTCCAGCGCAACGCCGCCGACATCCGACTTGTGCGTGATGTCCCGCGACATGATCTTCGCGGCCACCGGAAAGCCGATGGCCTCGGCGGCGGCGACGGCGGCATCGAGATCGCCGGCGGCGCGGGTCTCCACCACCGGGATGCCATAGGCTCCCAGCACCGTCCTGGCCTCGGGCTCGGTCAACATGGCGCGGCCGGCGGCCAGCGCCGCGCGGACGCACTGGCGTGCCCGTTCGCTGTCCGGCTCGGGGCCGGCCGCGACCGAGGGCGGCGTTTCCATCAGGAGCTCCTGGTTGCGGCCGTAGGCCACCGCCTGGAGAAAGCCGCGCACCGCCTGTTCCGGCGTGTCATAGGTAGGCAGGCCGGCATTGCGGCAGATCTGGCGGGCGCGCGACACGGCGTCTCCGCCCATCCAGCACGTGAAGACGGGCCGGGACGCCGCCGCCGGCGCGCCGGTGAGCGCCATGGCGATCTCGCTGCCGGGCACCATCGCCGTGGGCGCATGGATAAGCAGGATGGCGTCGCTGCCCGGGTCGGCCCCGAGTATCTTCAGGGTGTCGAGGTAGCGCTCGACGGGCGCGTCGCCGACGATATCGACGGGGTTGCCGTGCGACCGCGTGGGCGGCAGCGCCGCGTCCAGCTGCGCCACGGTGCCGGCGCCGGGCGCGGCCAGCCGGCCGCCGCCCAGGATCAGGGCGTCGGTGGCCATCACACCCGCGCCGCCACCGTTGCTCATGATCGCCAGGCGCTCGCCGGCAAGCGGCCGCGCGCGCGCCAGCGTTTCCGCCGCGTCGAACATTTCCTCGGTCGAGTGCACGCGCAGCATGCCGGCGCGGCGTATCGCGGCGTCGTAGATATCGTCGGCACCGGCCAGCGCGCCGGTATGCGAGGTGGTGGCCTTGGCGCCTTCCGGAACGCGGCCGGCCTTGATGATCAGCACCGGCTTGTTGCGCGCCGCCGCGCGCGCGGCGGACATGAACTTGCGGCCGGACCCGACCGCTTCCACATAGAGCAGGATGGATTGCGTGCCCGGGTCGCTGCCGAGGTAGTCGAGCACGTCCGCCAGGTCGATGTCGGCGCTGTCTCCCAGCGAGACGAAGTGCGAGAAACCAATCTGGCGCGATCTCGCCCAGTCAAGCACCGCCGTGGTCAGCGCGCCGGACTGCGAGACGAAGGCGAGCTTGCCGGGCAGGGCGGACGCATGCGCAAAGCTGGCATTCAGCCCCAGCCCCGGCACCATCAGCCCCACGCAGTTGGGGCCGAGGATGCGCAGCCGATACGGCCTGGCCGCGCCGAGCATCGCCTCCTGCCGCGTTTGCCGGCGGGCGCCGGACGCGTGCGCCAGTCCGGCGGTGAGGACCACCGCCGCCCGCGTGCCGCGCTCGCCGAGTTCGGCGATCAGGCCCGGCACGGTAGCGGGCGGGGTACAGATCACGGCCAGTTCGGGCACCTCGGGCAGCGCGGCGACGCAGCGGTAGCAGGGCCGGCCATCCAGCGCGCGGTATTTCGGGTTCACCGCATACACCGGGCTGCCAAAGCCGCCGGCGTGCAGGTTGGCGAACACGGTCGCGCCGACGCTGTGCGGGCGTTCGGACGCGCCGATCACCGCGACCGAACGCGGATGAAACAGATGCTCTAGGTTGTGGATGCTCATCGTGGTCGGGGCGGTTGCCGGGCAGGCCTCAGCATACGCGCTGGTTCAGGCCCGGGCTTGCGCCAGATCATGCTTGGGCAGTGCGCCTGGCGTCGCGTCATGGACGGCGGCGGGCATGCCGTCCCTGCCGCATCGCGGCGCTCGGGTGTTTCCGGGCTCACTCGCCGCGCAGCGGCGGCAGGTGCGCAACCCGCGCGGCCTGGCGTTGGTCTGAGTATTAACCAGGCGACGCGGCAACGCTTGATCCAGCGCAAACCGATCGCCCGGCGTCATCGCAGAATGGAATGGACGCGCATCGATGCGCGCAGGAGACCACGATGCCGGAATTGACCCAAGCGCAACGCAACAGCCTGGCCATTCTGCTGGATAGCCGGGAGGAACGGATCCGCGCCCAGATGGACGCGGCGAACGTTGCCCGCACCGTATCCGCGGGGCCCGAAGCGAGCGACATGGCGGATCTCGCCGAGCAGGGTGCCGAGGAGCGCATGGACGACGCCGTGGTGGATCACTACCGCGCGGAACTGGGCGATATCGCCGCCGCGCGGATCCGGCTGGCCAGGCAAACCTACGGCGTCTGCCTGGACTGCGGGGAGCCGATTCCGTATCCGCGCCTGCAGGCCTATCCGGCGGCCAAGCGCTGTACGCCGTGCCAGCGCCGGCACGAACACATGCATGCCGGGCCGGACGGCCGGCGCTGAACATGGCGCGGCCGGCTGTCTTTTCGCTGCCCGGGGTGTGCCGCATGCACGCCATCGCGGCAAGCTGGAGATCGGCTGGCCGAGCGCGGAGGATATGCTGCGCGTGCATCGGCACAGGGCCGGAGCGCGGCAATGCCTGGAGACCAGCATGACACATTCCATCGTGACACCCGATGCGGTTCCGGAGTACGTCGCGCTGCCTGCGCCGCAGATGGAAGGCGGCATGCCGCTGATGCAGGCCCTGCGCCTGCGGCGATCCACCCGCGGCTTTGCCGCGACGCCGCTGGCGCCGGCGATGCTCTCCGACCTGTTGTGGGCGGGGTACGGCATCAGCGATGCCAAAGCCGGCCACCGTACCGCGCCATCGGCGCGCAACTGGCAAGAGGTCGATTTGTACCTGGCGCTCGCCGACGGCCTCTATGCGCTGGAGCCGGCCGCGTGGCGCCTGCGCCTGGTGAGCGGCGAGGACGTGCGCGCGGCCACCGGGCTGCAGGACTACGTGGCGCAGGCGCCTCTGGACCTGGTATTCGTGGCGCGCCTGTCGAGGATGGATGAGCAGGCCAGCCTGGTGCGCCAGTTCTACATGGCGCTGGACACCGGCTACATCAGCCAGAACGTGTATCTGTTCTGCGCTTCCGCCGGCCTGGCTACGGTGGCGCGCGGCCTGCTGGACAGGCGGGCCATGGCCGCCGCATTGCGGCTCGATCCGGACCAGCGCGTGGTGCTGGCGCAAAGCGTGGGCTTTGCCGCCGCGGACCAGGGTCCGGATCACCGCGCATGATGGCCAGCGGGCATCCATGAGCGCGTCACGGCTTCACTGAATGGCGAGGACATGATGAACCTATCCATGCGACAGGAAATCGGCATCGAACTTGGCGGGGTGGTGTTGCCTGGCGATCTGGTCTGTCCGCCGCGCGCCGCCGGGCTGGTGCTGTTCGCGCACGGCAGCGGCAGTTCGCGGCTCAGCCCGCGCAATCGCTACGTGGCCGGACATCTCAACCATGCCGGCATCGCAACGCTGCTGATCGATCTGCTGCTGCCGGAGGAGGACGTCGGGCTGGCGCAGCGTTTCAACATCGGCCTGCTGGCCCAGCGCTTGCAGGCCATTACCGACGCTGTTTGCGGCATGGCGCAGCCTGGTCAGCTGCGCCTGGGGTACTTCGGCGCGAGCACCGGCGCCGCGGCCGCCATCCGGGCGGCGACCATGGGCGGCGCCAGGTATCGCATCGATGCCGTGGTGTCGCGCGGCGGCCGGCCGGATCTGGCCGGCCATGACGCCCTCACGGCATTGTCCGCGCCGACCTTGCTGATCGTCGGCGGTGCGGACACCGAGGTGCTGCACCTGAACCAGCGCGCGTATGGATGGATGTCCTGCGAGAAGCACTTCGAGGTCGTTGCCGGTGCCACGCACCTGTTCGAGGAGCCGGGCGCGCTGGAAGTGGTGGCGCGGCTGGCGGCCGGATGGTTCGCCACGCGGCTGGCCGGGCCGCGGCAGGATGCGCCAACCGGCGCACAGGAGACATCATGATGTTCCAGGACAGGGCGGACGCCGCCGCGCGGCTGGCCGATGCGCTTTCGACGTACCACGGCTCGCATCCCATGGTGCTGGCCATTCCGCGCGGGGCCGTACCGATGGGCAGGATCGTGGCCGACCGGCTCGGCGGTGAACTCGACGTCGTGCTGGTCAGGAAACTGGGCGCGCCATGGCACGCCGAACTGGCGGTGGGCGCGGTCGACGAGAGCGGCTGGATCTATGTCACGCCGTTTGCCGAGGCGGTCGGCGCCAGTCCGGCGTATATCGAGCAGGAGCGCAATGGGCAACTGGCGCTCCTGCGCCAGCGCCGGGCGCTCTATACGCCCCGGCGCAGCGCGTATCCGCTCGGCGGCCGTACGGTCATCGTGCTGGACGACGGCCTTGCCACCGGCGCCACCATGATTGCCGCGCTGCACGCGGCGCGGCAGCAGCAGCCCGCCCGGCTGATATGCGCGGTGCCGGTGGCGGCACCGGACTCCCTTGCCTTGGTGCGGGGCCATGCGGACGAGGTGGTCTGCCTGTACGCGCCCGCCAGTTTTCGCGCGGTCGGCGAACACTACCAGGCGTTTGCGCAGGTCGACGATAGCGAGGTGGTGGCCTGCCTGGCCGGCGATGCGGCGGCCGGGCATCCCAAGCCCGCGCGTCCGCTGCGCCGGCAGCGTGGCGGCACGGCGTAGCGGGTCAGGCACCCGGCACGCGCCCGGCAGCGCTCACAGCGCGAAGCGGAAGTGCCCGCTATGCAGCACGATATTGTGCGACGCCGTGATCTCGAACAATTGCCGGGCCACGCCTTCGATATCCTCGCGATGCCCCTCGAAGGCCTGAAGCAGGTCTTCCGCCCGGTGCGAGCGGGCGCCGAAGTGGTCTTCCAGCGCCTCGGCGGTGATCGCGTAACTGGCCGGTGTGCCGTTCACGGTCACTGCGCATTCGAGCGAGAGATCGGCCGTGCAATAGGACGGGCTGCCTTTGGGAAAGACGATCTGTTTCGTGGTCATGGAGAAACCTCCTGGGGCGAGAGACAGGATAGCCAGGGCAGCAGCCGGCCCGCATGCGTGCCGCACCAACTACCTGCCAGTCTAGCCAGTACGGTTGCAGCCGCAAGCCCAAACAGGCGCGTTCCTGATGGCGGTCAAGCCAGCGCAAGGGACGGCGGATTCCCTTCCCGCTGCGCTGCCCAGCGCGGCCGCTTCGGAGCGGGATCGCGTTGGACGGATGGCGAGGACAAGGATGCCCGCAGTCGCCCCGCGCGAGGGCGGTTATCCTATGCACCGGGGAGGCCCGGGGTTCAGAAGCCGGATGCCGTGTCGTTAACCGGATTGCCGCCACTGTCCGAACTTGCCCGGTGCCAATGCACACTCACTACGACAACCTCAAGGTCTCGCGAGATGCCCCGCCGGAGGTCATTCGCGCCGCCTATCGAACGCTGAGCCTGAAATACCACCCCGACCGCAATCCCGACCAGCAGACGGCGCACCGCGTCATGAGCCTGCTGAACGCTGCCTACGAGGTGTTGAGCGACCCTGCCAGGCGCGCCGAGCATGACGCATGGATTGCCGCGCAGGAGCGCAAGGAGGCGGCGCAGGCCACAAGGCAGGCGCAAGGGCGCAGGGCGGCGGCCCAGGATCCGCATGCGAATCCGGCAGCGCGGCCGCAGGGGCGTTCCCAGGCAGGGGCAAGCGCAGCGGCCGCCTCCGCGGCCGAGGCGCGAAGGAAGGCAGCGCAAGCCCGAGCGGAACAGGTCCGCCGGGCCGAAGACGCGGGGCGGCAGGCCGGTGACCGTGACGCGGCCAACGCGAGTCAGACCGGTACGGCAAAGGGAGCCTCAAGGAAGTTCGTCTACCTGCTGTACCTGCTCGTGGGCATCGCCCTGGTATCGTCCTTGAGCGAATGCGCCGGCACGGCACGCAATCAAGGCCAGCCCACGGCGACGGCGCCCCCGCTTCCCGGCGAGGTTCTGAATCCGCCGATGTCCGCTGCCCCCATCGCCAGCGCGCCCGGGCAAGCTCTCGTGCCGGTCCCCATGCCGGTGCCGGCAGCGCGCGAACAGGGCTATGTGCGCCCATCCGCGACCCCGCTCGGGCACCCATGGCCGGACCGCTCGGGCTACCTGTCCGGCTATCCCGTGCTGCGTGCCAACGGGTTGTCCTCGCTGACCGTCAATAACTCCGGGAACGCCTCCGACGTGTTCCTGAAACTGGTCTCGCTCGGCGCCGGCGGCGCACTTCCGGTCCGCTTCAGCCTGATCAGGAGGGGGACGTCTTTCAAGATGGAAAACATTGCCCCGGGCACCTACGACGTTCGGTACCGCAGCCTGGACACGGGCGCTATTTCAAGATCGGAGCGGTTCGTCCTGCAGGAAATCCGGCAGCCCGACGGGATCAGCTATGGTGACGTGCGGCTGACGCTGTACACGGTGCAGGGCGGCAATACGAAGACAGTGCCCATCTCCGAGCAGGAATTCTGAAGCCCGGGGGAAGGGCATCGCGGCGACGAGTCCGCAAGTGATCCGGTGCGCAGCGACAAGCGCGCGAGAGGCAGGCCAGGCGCCGGGTGGCGGCGCCTGGTGCAACGCAGGACCGCGCAGCCGGCTATTTCTTCGGCGGCGCCGCGCTGAAGGTCTTGTTGACGATTTTCCATACGCCGTCGATTTCCAGCAGCGTCATGTAATCGGTGAAGGTCACTTCCGGATACTCCAGTACGACCTTGGCGGTGCCGGCGTTGCCGGTAACGTCGAAATGGGTGATGAAGCGCTTGCGCTGCGCCTCATCGGCCGCGGGCTGACCCTGGAAACGCGCGGAAAACGCATCGACGCTCAAGGCATGCAGCGCGCCGTCGCGAAACGAGACGATTCGGGCATCCGGATGAAAGGCCTTGCGCATGTAGGCGGCATCGCCGGTGATATGCGCTCTCAGGTAATTCTCGATCGGCTCGAGTGCCGCCGTATGTTGCGATGTCAGGCCGGAATGGCTGAGTGTCATGTCGTCTCCAGATCAAGGAATCCGCAGGGCAGTGTCTCTGCGCTGCGGGGTTTGAGTTTTTATTGCACCCCATTATTGCATACAATTTTATCGGCAAGGCGGCTTGCCGTATTCGATCGGCGGCGGATCCGGCAGCCGTAGGATAGCCACCCGCCTGCCGGCCCCTGGCCCCCGGGCATCGGGGAAACCCGAGGTTGCAACCTCCTTTGCGACATCGCACAATAAGCAAATAGATTTGCATTGACGGTGTTTGTGCAAATTTTGTTGCGGGAATTCCGGGTCTTCTCAAACAAAGGCACCCCTATGAAATTTTTGGCAAAGCTGATAGCGGCCGTGCTCGCCGCGGCCTCCCTGGCGGGCCATGCTGCGCGCGCGGAATCGTTGCTGGTCGCGGTGGATACGGCGTTCGTCCCGTTCGAGTTCAAGCAAGGCGGAAAATACGTTGGCTTCGACATCGATCTGTGGGACGCCGTGGCAAAGGAGCTGAAGCTCGATTACAAGCTGCAACCGATGGACTTCATCGGCATCCTGCCGGCCTTGCAAACCAGGAACGTGGACGTTGCGCTCGCGGGGATCACCATCAAGGAGGAGCGCAAGAAGGTCATCGACTTTTCGGATGGCTATTACGACAGCGGCTTCACGCTGATGGTTTCTGCATCCAGCCCTATCAAGGGGGCCGAGGAACTGAAAGGCAAATCGCTCGCCCTCAAGACAGGCACCTCGGCCGCCGATTACGCCAAAGCCAACTTCCCCGGCACGGAGCTGCGTTTGTTTCCGAACATCGATAACGCTTACCTGGAGCTGGAAGCCGGGCGCGTGGACGCAGCGATGCATGACACGCCCAACATCCTCTATTACATCTCGACAGCGGGCAAGGGGAAGGCCAGGGCGGTCGGCGCGCGCATGATGGCGCATCAGTACGGTATGGCCTTTCCCAAGGGCAGCGCCCTGGTGCCGAGGGTGAACGTGGCGCTGGCGAATATAAAGGCGGATGGCCGTTACACGGTGATCTATAGGAAGTGGTTCGGCAGCGAGCCGCCGAAGCCCTGAGCATGACGGACTCCGGAGCCTGAATATGCAATTCGATCCATCGGTCATCCTGGAGGCGCTGCCGGCGCTGTTGCAGGGAGCCAGGCTGACGGTCCTCATCGCGGTGGCCGGCCTTGCCGGCGGGGTGCTGGTCGGCCTGTGCTTCGGCCTGATGCGGACCTACGGCAACAGCCTTGCGCAAAAGATCGGCTTCGCCTACGTGGAACTGGTGCGCGGCACGCCAATCGTCGTGCAGGTGATGTTCATCTACTTCGCCCTGCCTGTCCTGCTTGGCGTGCGGGTTGACGCGATGACGGCGGCGGTGGCTTCCATCATCGTCAATGCCGGCGCCTATATCGCGGAGATCGTACGCGGCGCGTTGCTGTCCGTGCCCCGCGGCCTGCGCGAAGCCGGGCTGGCGCTGGGCATGCCCAGGTGGCGGGTACTGGCCTTCGTTGTCGGCCCGGTGGCCATCCGGAGAATGACACCGGCGTTGGGCAACCAGTTCATCGTCAGCGTGAAGGACACGTCCCTGTTCATCGTCATCGGGGTGGGCGAACTCACGCGCCAGGGCCAGGAGATCATGGCCTCCAACTTCCGGGCCGTCGAGATCTGGTCAGCGGTGGCGTTCATCTACCTGTGCCTGATCGGCACAATCACCTTCGCGCTGCGTACGATGGAAAAGAGGATGCGCATACTATGAGCATGGTGGAATTCGCCGGCGTTACCAAGCGGTTCGGCAACACAGTGGTCCTGGATGGCGTGAATCTGAACATCCGGCAGGGAGAGGTGGTTGTCTTGATCGGGCCGTCGGGCTCCGGGAAGTCGACACTGTTGCGGTGTATCAATGCACTGGAGCAGATTGACGGTGGCGACCTGCGCGTCGACGGCATCAGCGTGCTCGGCGGGCCGCGAAAGGTTCGCGAGATCCGCCAGGAGGCTGGGATGGTCTTCCAGCAATTCAACCTCTTTCCGCAAATGACGGCGCTGGAGAACGTCGCCTTCGGGCCGCGCCAGGTGCGTCGCACGGCGAAGAATGAGGCGCAGGCGCTCGCACGCGAGCTGCTCGCCAAGGTTGGCCTGGCCGAGCGGGCAAGCCACTATCCCGGCGAGCTGTCCGGCGGCCAGCAGCAACGCGTGGCGATTGCCCGCGCACTGGCGGTCAGGCCCAGGCTGATGTTGTTCGACGAGCCGACGTCCGCGCTCGATCCTGAACTGCGCCAGGAAGTGCTGCGCGTCATGCAGTCGCTGGCGGAGGAGGGCATGACGATGGTGGTTGTCACGCACGAGATGGCCTTCGCGCGCAAGGTCGGGACGCGGCTGATTTTCATGGAACACGGCTGTATCACGGTAGACGGGCGCCCGGCCGAGTTGCTGGACAACCCGCCCAACCAGCGTCTGCGTGACTTCCTTCAACACGTTGAATAACATGCCGGCACTTTCCTACCTGAAGATTGGCGATTCTCCTTTCGAGGCGGGCCAGGCGCTCGGCCGCTTCGGCGCGGCGGCCGTTCATGGCCACCTGCTGCACACCAGGGCCTGGCGCAGCATCATGCAATGGCGGGGCAGCGCGGCGGCGGCCACGATGGCTGCACTGGTGCGCGACCGCTTCCCGGGCATCTGGTCGGAACTGGAAGGGCTCGCGGCGGGACTGCGCCTGCCGCTCGATGAGGTGTTCCTCTGGAACTGCCGGGGCGATCTATGGGCAATGGCCCCGGACGGCTGCACGACCGTGCAGCTTCCGGGGGATCTGTGCCAGCGGATCAGCCACAACGAGGATGGCGACCCCGGATTCGCGGGCCATTGCGCGATCGCGGAATGCGCTATCGCCGGGCGCCCATCCATCGCTTCGTTCGTGTATCCCGGTTCGTTGCCCGGCCATGCCTTCGCCGCGACGGACGTGGGCCTCGCCATGACCGTCAACAACCTGCGTGCGCTCCAGGTGACCCCGGGCGTTCCCCGCATGGTATTGACACGCGCGATGCTCGACGCCCCCACGCTGAATGACGCCCTTGCCGTGCTGCGGGATGCGCCGCGCGCGGGCGGCTTCCACCTGACGCTGGGACACTGTCAAAGCCAGCGGATTCTCAGCGTGGAATTCAGTTCCGAAGCCTGTTCGGTGCTTGACATCGAAACGCCCTCGATGCACGCGAATCACGCGATTCACCCTGCCATGCGCGACCTGCCGCAAATCATCACCGGGTCTTCCCGGCACCGGCAGAGCCGGGGCGACGCCATGCTCGCGCAAGCCCGGACGCAGGGGCGAGCCGTGGATCCGCTGGCGATCCTTGCGGATGCCATGGATGCCGAGTTTCCGATCTACCGGAACGACCCGGCGGACAGCGATGACGAGAACACGATGGCGACGGCCGATATCCTGATTCACGCCACCCATATCGAGTGGCAGGTCTACGAAGATCGCCAGGAACCCGCACGGTTCCGGATCTCCAACGGACGCGTGCAATCGCATCCTTGACCTTGAGTCGCGGGCTCGTCGCGCACCAGCCTGGCGTGGCGCTGTCGCAGGCATGCGTCATACGTCTGGATGCGACCGGAGCGGCGCAGGCGGCCTCCCGCCGGGGCGGGTGCCGAGCCTTGCAGCATTCGCGCACTGTGCACTCCCGATGCCCAGGTCCAGGCAAGGTGTTTACAATGGCGGGCTCAATTGATCCCACATGACGCCGCCTGGCTTCGGATGACCCATGGACACGCGCAAACGTACTGCAGACCGATCCGCGGCCGAGGAGGATGCCCACGGCTCGCCGCCGCGCACGGTCGAAGGGCTGCGCAATCTGGCGGTCAGCATTGGCCGCGATGAGGGTGGCGTCACCCTGGGCGCGAAAGCCCATGCCGTCCTGGCAAAGCTGGTCGAGCGGCCGGAGGAAGTCGCCGTCCGCAAGATCACCGACCTCGCGGAGTCGCTTGGGGTCAACGCATCGACGCTAACGCGGCTCGCGACGAAGCTGGGCTATGGCGGCTTCGTCGACTTCCAGCGCGTCTTCCGCGACAGCCTGGCCCAGCAGCATCGCCATTTCTATAGCCAGCAGGCGGGGCGGCTGGTGGAGCGGGCGCAGGGCCTTCGCGCGCCCGGGGCGGCACCGGAAATCGACACCGTGGTGCAGTTGGCGCGCGAGTCGATCGACAACGTCGAGGCCTTTCTGGCCCAGCTATCGGCAGCGGACCTGCGTGCCGCCGCCAAGTTGCTGGCCAGCGCCCGGCGCGTGAGGATCCACGGGCTGCGGCAGTTTGGTGCCCTGGCCAGTTTTCTCAGCTACGGGCTGGGCATGATCCGCACCGATGTCGGGCTGCTGGATGCACAGGGCCTGGGGGTTGCCGAAGGCCTTGCCCAACTGCAGCGTGGCGACGTGGTTGTGGTTACCAGCGTTTCGCCCTACACCCGTGGTGTCGCCGAAGCGGCAATCGCCGCGGCCGAAGCAGGACTCACCGTGATCGCGATTACCGACACCCGGGCTTCGCCGCTGGTCGCCCCGGCGCGCCACGCCTTCTTTATTCCGCATGACAGCAGCTTCTTCAGCAACAGCATGGGCGCGTATATGGTGTTCTGCGAAGGGCTGCTGAACCTGGTGGCCACCCATCTGGGCAAAAGTTCGCTGCAGGCGCTCGAACGTCGCGAGCGCTTCATCGCGGATCTGCGGATCGAGTGGGACTGAATGCCGCCCCATTCGGATGCCAGCGCCATTGGCTGATATCGACGCGGGCGATGGCCGCTCGCGCTGACACGCCGCGCTGGCTGGCCTTGTGGCTGGCGGCGTGTCTGCTGATGCCTTCGCACGGCGGTGCGGCGGCTGGTGCCGCGCCGGTCTACCTGTGGGCCTGGGACCGTGCCGAAGACCTGCGCTGGCTGCAGGATGGCAAGGCCGCGGCCAGCGCCCCACGCGATGCCAGGCGCTATGGTGTCGCCTACTTCGCCGTGCAGTTCGATGCCGATGGCGACAATCTGCGTGCCACCTGGCGGCGTGCGCCGCTGCGCGTCGCCACGGGCACGCCGCTGCTGCCGGTGCTGCATATCGAGGCGTTCTCGGCCCGTCACGCGGCGCTGTTCAACGACGTGGCGCTCGCCAACTGGACCCGCGCGCTGGCGCAGGCCATCGCACGGCTGGGCACGCCGGCTGTGCAGATCGATTTCGAAGCCCGCGCCTCGCAGAAGGATTTCTACCGGGCTTTGCTGGCTCGCCTGCAACAGCAGTTGCAAGGGCGCGTACGCCTGTCCGTAACGGCGCTGGCCTGGTGGTGCAGCGATCCGGCCTGGCTGGCCAGCCTGCCGGTGGATGAGGTGGTGCCGATGTTTTTCCGCATGGGCGCCGGCGAGCGCGCCCACTGGCGCGCCAGGCTGGCCGGTCCGGCTACGCTGCCCGCGCCCTGCCGCGCGGCTGCCGGGGTTGCGCTGGATGAGCTGCAGGCGCTTGGCCGCCCGGCTGCCGGAGACCGCCGGCGCTGGTATGTGTTCGTGCCGGCATCGTGGCGGCGCGAGCATGTGGAGGTTCTGGGACAATGGTTGCCGCCATGAGGTTCCGGCCATGGACCATCCGCTTGACCGATGCCTGGCTGCCGTGATGGACACAGCGGCCCCGAATGATGCTGGAGCTTGTCGATATGCCCGTTTTCTTGCCCATCTTTTCCCCTCTGCATTCCGCCCGGCCCAAGCGCCGGCCGCACTCTTTGCGCCTGCTGGCGCTGCTGCCGCTGGCCGCCGCATTGTTGTGCGGCGGCGCCCGCGCCTCCGGCGGCGGCGAGATGTCCACGCTGGTCGCCACCTCGCGCATCCAGCCGGAGAAGGCCGCCTTGCCGAAATACATGGACGGCCACCTGGGCGTGCTGTGGCCCGGCTATGCCGCGCCGTACCTGTTGCTGGCTTACCGCCAGATGCTGGGGCTGCCGCCGCTGTCCGACGAGGACCGCAGCAGCCTGCTGGCCGGCAAGCTGGTGCAGGCCGACGACTACACCCGCACCCAGGCCGCGATCAAGGCCTGGATGCAGGCGCGCGCGAAAGCCGGTGTCGTGCAATCGGTGGAGGTTAGGCCCGGCGAGCGCAATACCATGGACTTTACCTACGCACCGAACTGTGGCGCCGCGGCCTTCGAAACCGCAGCCGCCACGCTGGCCAGGCGCAGCGCCGACCATGCCGACGCGCAGCAATGGGTCAGCACGTGGATCGCCGGGCAGGACGCGGTATTCGCCACCTGCTCCGCCGGCAAAGGCGCGGCGCAGCCGGCCTTGCCCGCACTGGCATCAGGCGCGCCACAGTGGCTGGAGCGCGATCGCCGCTATCAGCTGGCGTCGATGCAATTCTATGGTGGCGACTACGACGCCGCCGGCAAGTCCTTCACCGAGATCGCTGCCGATGCCGGTTCGCCCTGGCATGAGTGGGCCAGCTACCTGGTGGCGCGCAACTGGCGGCGCCAGCTGTTGGTCGACACCGCGCGGGCACGCGACACGCTCGGCGGGGACTGGTCCGGGCATCCGATGGCGGTGCGCCTGCACACGCTGGCGTCCAAGGCGCGCGACCCGGCGGTGCGTGCGGCAGCGGCCGACATGATCGACATGATCGAGTCGCGCGTGGTCCCCGGCGAGGTCTGGCAGCGCCGCTGGCAGGCCATGGACGGCCGCCAGCCACCGGCTTCGCTGCAGCAATGGTCGTCGGATATCCGCTGGCTGTGGGCGCTGATGCCGGCCGCCGGCTACGCCGACGACTGGCTTTATCTCACCGGCACCCTTAGCACCGACAGCATCTTCGCCGAACCCGAGCGCATCGCGCGCAGCCAGCAGCTGGTATTCGAGCGCTGGCAGCGTACCCGCGCCTTGCCGTGGCTGGCCAGTGCCGTGATGGTCGCACTGCCTGGCCAGCCGCACACCGCGCAGCTGGTCAAGGACAGCCGCGCGCTGCCGCAATCGAGCCCGCTCTACCTGCACTTTGCCTGGCATCGCGCGCGCCTGGCGCTGATGGCGCTACGCTATGACGAGACGCGCGCCGAACTGACCCGCGCCGCGCCACTGCTGCCGGAAGAGGGGCTTGGCACGCGCCAGCTGTTCGGCTCGCTGGCGATGCGCGCGGCATTATCGCTGGACGGCGTGGCGCAGAATTTCCCGCGCACGCCGCTTGGATTCGACGCCTACTATGGCAGCCGAGGTTTCACCGAAGATCTGCCCAAGGGCAGCGACAAGGGGCTCCTCGACCAGGACACGCAGGATTGGCTGTACAGCCAGTTCACTGCCGTGGAACTGCTGCGGCTGGGGACGGGAGGGGAGGCGGGGGCGACCTCGGCTGTCCCGCCCACGCCTGCGGCCTCGGTGGCAGCATCGCCGCCGCTGGCGCGCGGCCTCAAGGTGCGGCTGCTCAGCGAAGCCTGGCAGCGCGCCGCCATGACCGGCCAGGCCGCCGTGGCCGCCGAGGCCCTGCGTGCCTGGCAGGCCGAGAGCGACAGCAGGAACCTGCAGGCTGCCGTGCAGGCAGCCGATCCCGCCGAGCAGCGCTACTTGCTGGCGCGCATGATGCTGCTCAAGGAAGTGCCCGGACTTGGCCGCGCCGAGTGGATGCAGCGCAGCTACTATTCGCAGGCGATGATCACCGATGGCAAGGCCGGCTTCAAGCCGCTGTCCCAAGTGCCACCGGCCTTCCACGATGCGGCTGCGGCGCGCGACGCCGCCGCGCAGCTCAAGCGCTACCAGGACCTGAGCACGACCGAATGGATGGGCCGGCAGATCCTGCCCTACATCAGCGCCAACCCGCGGCTGCCGGAAGGCGCCACGGTGCTGGCGCGCCTGGTGAGGCAGTCGCGCTATGGCGAGCGCCATACGCCCACCTCGCGCAGCGCCTTCACCTTGCTGCACAAGCTGTACTCCAAGAGCCCGGAAGCGGCCGACACGCGCTATTTCTATTGATGGAAGCAGGGCCGCCGTCCATTCTTTGCACGGCGCTTTTGCGCTTCCGGGTACGGTCGAGACACTTCGCAGCTCCGAAGTGTGGATCCTCTGTTAACAAGCTCGGCGCGGCTTTGCTCCAGGATGCGGTAACCCGTGTGCGATCTGTTGCCGAGAATGTCGGTGTTCGAGCGTTGCTCGTCCATGCGTTGAATGCGCGCGCAAAGCATTTCTATGCGCATTACGGTTTTCGAGCATCGCCAATGCATACGATGACCTTGATGCTCCCGCTGAAAGCACGTGCGGCGCTTGGAATGCCTTCTTGGTTTCATGGGCGCCGTTATCGCCGCCGAATTCTCATACAAATATTTCTGGAGCCGACTACAGCCGGTAGCAAGGGCTGCCGCTCGCAGGATTCAAGGCGAGCCGTCTAGCATACGGTAATCAGTTGGTCCTGAAGAATTCCAACCGAGGCCGCTGTCGCCTGGCTATACCCGGCGACGCTGGAGCATAGAGAATCTGTGTCAGCGGCTGGAATCGATGCTCAACAGTGAGATTCGTTCGTTGAGCCAACCGCGCGCGGCGCAGGGAATACCCGTATTGGAAGAACCATCCAGCCGATCATAATTCTGATAATTATGATCATAAATAGGCTGTCAGCGATGTCCAAGGAAGCCAAGCCCAGGATCTCGGGCACCCGGCGCGTCAAGCGCTCCGACCAGGTGGTCGCCGACATCAAGCGCTGGATCGTCCAGACGCAGCAGAAGGTGGGGGACAAGCTGCCACAGGAGGCGGCCCTCATCGAGCAGATGGGCGTGGCGCGCGGGACCGTGCGCGAGGCGCTGGCCGCCTTGCAGGTGCAAGGCCTGGTGACCGTCAGCACCGGGCCCAACGGCGGCGCCACGCTGGCGCAGCCCTCGTACGACCGCTGCCTGGAGGCCGTCTCCAACTTCCTGTACTTCCAGCCGGTCGATATCGCCACGCTGTACGCCCTGCGCCGCGCGGTGGAGCCGGAACTGGCGGCCAACGTTACGCCGCGCCTGACCGACGCCGACCTGGCCGAACTCGATGCCTTGATCGGCCTGAGCCATCCGGCGCACGGCGGCAGCGCGGACTGGAACGAGCGGCGCGAAGCGGACCTGCTGTTTCACGACCGGCTGACCGATGCGTGCAGCAGTCCCATGCTGGCGCTGTTCTGCCGCCTGCTCAACGACATCATCCGGCGCGTGATCGTGGTGCGCAATGCGCAGCAAAGCTTCGACCGCTTCGACGATGAAATCCTCCACAGCCACTCGGACCTGATGGACGCATTCCGCGCCCGCGATGCCGATCGCGCCCGCGCGCTCATGCACGCGCATATGGAGCACGCCGAAGCCCTCGCCCTCGAGGCCGAATCACGCGTCGACCGGGGAAGCCTGCTGATGAACCCGAGCGACTAACCCGCCGCCGCGCGGGCACGGCCCGCCGGCACCCACCGTCCGCCTCTCCGAACTCCCACCATGCATGGGGGGCGGGATCCCTTTTGCCCGACATCCTGGAGTCCCACGTGAACACCCCCGAAACGCTGTGGCGCTGGAGCGCCGTCGACATCGCCGCCGCCGTGCGCAGCCGCGACATCTCTTGCCGCGAGGCTACCGCCAGCGTGCTTGCACGCATCGCGCAGCTCAACCCGCGCATCAACGCGCTGGCAGAGGTGCTGGCCGAGCAGGCGCTGGCCAGCGCCGATGCGGCTGACCAGCAGGTTATGAGCGGCGCGCCACTCGGCCCGCTGCACGGCGTGCCGGTCACCATCAAGATCAACGTGGACCAGGCCGGGCACGCCACCACCAATGGCGTGATCCCGCTGAAGGACAACATCGCGCGCGAAGATGCGCCGGTGGTGGCGCACTGGCGCAATGCCGGCGCCATCATCGTCGGCCGCAGCAACACCGCCACCTACTCGTCGCGCTGGTTCACGGACAACGGCCTGCACGGCCGCACGCTCAACCCCTGGGATGCGGATATCACGCCCGGCGGCTCCAGCGGCGGCGCTGCTGCCGCGGTGGCTTGCGGCATGGGTGCGCTGGCGCACGGCAACGACATCGGCGGCTCCATCCGCTATCCAGCCTATGCCTGCGGCGTGCCCGGCTTGCGGCCGACGATAGGCCGCGTGCCCGCGTACAACCCCAGCGCCAGCGCCGAGCGCGGCATCACGCCGCAGCTGATGTCGGTACAGGGCGCCATGGCGCGCAGCATGGCCGACCTGCGGCTCGGCTATCACGCCATGGCGCGCCCCGACCCGCGCGATCCCGCCTGGGTCCCGGCGCCATTGGAACTGCCGCCGCCGGCGGGCCCGATCCGCGTGGCGCTGTTCAAGCATTGCCCGGGCATCCCCATCGACCCGGCGGTCAGCCAGGCGCTGGACAGCGCCGCCCAATGGCTGCAGCAAGCCGGCTACGCCGTGGAAGAAGCCGTCTTGCCCGACTTCCTCGAAGCCGCGGCGCTCTGGCGCACGCTGATCACGGACGACAGCCGCCGCAACATCATCGCGGGCGTGGAACACCACGGCGACGAAGCCATGCGCCGCAGCCAGCGCAACATGATCGACGGCATGGCGCAAACCAGCCGCGACGATTTCCTCGATGCGCTGGCGCGGCGCCAGGCACTGGCGCGCAACTGGTCGGTCTTCCTGCACGGCTACCCGCTGGTGCTGATGCCGGTGTCGTGGCAGCGCCCGTGCGCGCAAGACGCCGACCTCGGCTCGCTGGAACAGATGCATGCGCTGCTCGACGCCCAGAGCCCGCTGCTCGCCACGGCCATGCTCGGCATGCCAGGTCTCTCGGTACCCACAGGCATGGCCGGCGGCATTCCCGTCGGCGTGCAACTGATGGCGTGGCGCTTCAGGGAAGACCTGCTGCTGCAAGCCGGCCAGGTCATCGAAGACGCAGCGCGCTTCACCCCATTCACCGCCCTGTAATCCCCCGCAGACAAACCAGGAGCAACGCATGAACGACCACAACCCTCCCGATGCCGTGCGCCTCTCGCGCCGGTCCATGCTGGCCGGCGCCGCCGCCGTCCTGTGTACCGGCAGCGTGCTCTCGCGCGCGGCCTGGGGCCAGACCGTGTCCCGCATCATCGTGCCGTTCCCCGCGGGCGGGCCGGCCGATTTCATGGGACGCCTGCTGGCGGAGAAGCTCAAGGACGCGATGGGCCGCACCGTCATCGTCGACAACCGTCCGGGCGCGGGCACCCGCGTGGCGGCGGAAGTCCTGAAGAACGCGCCCGCCGACGGCAATACCGTGCTGCTGGCGCCAGTGGATCCGATGTTCATCGGCCCGCTGATCTACAACAACATGCGCTTCAATCCCGTCACCGATTTCAAGGCGATCACCGACGTGGCCGGCGTGCAGTTCGGCCTGGCGGTCAATGCAAGCTCGCCGATCAAGACGCTCGCCGATTTTGTCCAGGCGGCCAAGGCCCGGCCCGCCGAGCATTCGATCGGCATCAGCACGGTCGGCACGCTGCTCCACTTCCTGGCGGTGGAATTCGTCGCCCAGTCCCACGCCGGCAGCACCCTGGTGCCCTATCGCGGGGGCGGCCCCCTGGTCACGGACCTGATGGGCAACCAGATTGCTGCCGGCATGGACGCCACCACCACCTTCGTGGAATACCATCGCGCCGGCAAGCTCCGCGTGCTGGCGGTGGCCGGCGACAAGCGCGCTGACGCGCTGCCCAAGGTGCCCACGTTTGCGGAATCCGGATTCCCAGACCTGGTGACCGCGTCGCGCTACCTGCTGTACGCGCGCGCGGGCACCGCGCCCGACGTGGCCGCGCAGTGGGGAGACGCCGTGCGCAAGATCCTCGCCATGCCGGACGTTCGCGAGAAGCTGGGGCGCACCGGCTATGACCTGCTTTCCGGCGGTGCGCCGGATGAGGTTGCGCGGTATGCGAACGCCCTTGCCGCGCGCTGGACGCCGGTGATCAAGGCTTCGGGGTTCAAGGGGGATTGAGGAGGCGGCCGATTGCCTGCGCGGCGTCGCGGGCGCACACGGGCTTGGCGCCGTGGCGGTTGACTGTCCGTTGACAGTTGCCAAAAGAAAAAGGGCCTAGCTTGCGCTAGGCCCTTCTTAATACTGGTGGCGAATCAGGGATTCGAACCCCGGACCTGCGGATTATGATTCCGTCGCTCTAACCGACTGAGCTAATTCGCCTAACGAAGACCGCTATTATACGTACAGTTTTCGGCTTGTCAACACCCTCATCGGAAAATCTTCAGGGGGGCTGGCGGCGGGCTTTCCGGCCGCTTGCCCCAAGGAAAAACCGGCGGGCCTCGCGGCCCGCCGGTTGGAGCGACTGATTACCGGATCAGTCTTGCCTGGCCCTGGACGCCGGGCGCAGTCTTTGGCGTTGGCGGATATCAGTCGTTGGCGTAGATGTTCACATCCTTGGTTTCGCGGACGAACAGTGCGCCGATCACGAAGGTGGCCCCCGCGATGATGATCGGATACCAGAGCCCGTAGTAGATATTGCCGTTCTGCGCCACCAGGGCGAAGGAGATGGTGGGCAGCAGGCCGCCGAACCAGCCGTTGCCGATGTGATACGGCAGCGACATCGAGGTGTAGCGGATCCGGGTCGGGAACATTTCCACCAGCATGGCGGCGATCGGGCCGTACACCATGGTCACGTAGATCACCAGGATGACGAGGATCACCAGCACCATGATGGTGTTCATCTGCGCCGGGTCCGCCTTGGTCGGGTAGCCCGCCGAGGCCATGGAGTCGCCCACCTGCTTCTTGAAGGCGGCAATCTGCTTCTTGCTGGCATCGTCGAAGCTGTGGCCCGCCGGTACCAGCGTGGCGTTGAAGGAGGCGATCTCCTTGTCGCCGATCTTGACCGATGCCACCGTGCCGGCCGGGGCTTCCACCACTTCATAGCTGGCCGAAGCTTGCGCCAGGGTCCGCTTGGCGATGTCGCAGGAGCTGCGGAAATCGATTTCGCGGGCGATCGGGCTGCCCTGGAAGGAGCATTGCTTCGGATCGGTGGTGACGACGATCTGGGCGCTTTGCTGCGCGCGCTCCAGCGCCGGGTTGGCATAGTGGGTGAGGGCCTTGAACAGCGGGAAGTAGGTCAGCACCGCCAGCGCGCAGCCGGCCATGATGATCCACTTGCGGCCGATCTTGTCCGACAGCGAGCCGAAGAAGATAAAGAACGGCGTGCCGACCACCAGGGCGCCCGCGATCAGCAGGTTGGCGGTGGTGGCGTCTACCTTCAGCACCTGGGTCAGGAAGAACAGCGAGTAGAACTGGCCCGTGTACCACACCACGGCCTGGCCGGCGGTCAGGCCCACCAGCGCCAGGATCACGATCTTCAGGTTGCGCCACTGGCCGAACGACTCGGTCAGCGGGGCCTTGGAGGTCTTGCCCTCGGCCTTCATCTTCTGGAAGGCGGGCGACTCGCTCATCGACAGGCGGATATAGACCGATACGGCGAGCAGCAGGATGGAGACCAGGAACGGGATGCGCCAGCCCCAGGCGTCGAAGTTCGCGCCCGTCAGGTTGCGGCACAGCAGGATCACGATCAGCGACAGGAACAGGCCGAGCGTGGCGGTGGTCTGGATCCATGCGGTATAGGCGCCGCGCTTGCCGTGCGGCGCGTGCTCGGCCACATAGGTGGCGGCACCGCCGTACTCGCCGCCGAGCGCGAGGCCCTGCAGCATGCGCAGCCCGATCAGGATGATCGGCGCCGCCCAGCCGATGCTGTTGTAGCCCGGCAGCAGGCCCACGATAAACGTGGACGCGCCCATGATCAGGATGGTCACCAGGAAGGTGTACTTGCGCCCGATCATGTCGCCCAGGCGGCCGAACACCAGTGCGCCGAACGGCCGCACGATGAAGCCCGCGGCAAAGGCCAGCAACGCGAAGATGAAGGCCGCGGTCGGATCGAGCCCGGCGAAGAACTGCTTGGCGATAATGGCCGCCAGCGAACCGTAAAGATAAAAGTCGTACCACTCGAACACCGTGCCGAGCGAGGAGGCGAAAATCACCTTCCTCTCCTCGCTGGTCATTCCCGAGCTTTGGGCACTGCCGCCAGGCATTGCCACGTTCCGTACATTCGCCATTGTCTCCTCCGTATGATATCGGGGTCTTTCGGAGGCGCGCCGTCACGCCCTGGCGGGCACGCTGCGGGCTCCGAAGCTGCAATGGATTGTGGGTGGCGAAACTTACTGCGTTCTGACAATTCCAGCGTGGTTCCCGGCTAAACGCTCGGGGTATACGCTAGACGCGAAGTGGCCCTGGCGTTGCTGCGCCGCGGGGAAACAGCCCTGCCGGATGCGCCGCCGCGGTCAGCGCCACGCGTCGGCGCGGCGTTTCCTGCTATGCAGCATCGTGGTCGTGCTGTCGCGGGACGGCGGGCGGGAGCGGATTGTCCGCCTGGTCGTCGTCGGCGAGGTTCATGCGCCACGCATACAGCGCCGCCATCAATACGTAGAGGATCAGCGCGCCCTGCGCGCCGACCCAGAACGAGAAGGGCCAGCCGAAGAAGTCGAAGCGCAGTTCGCGGGCGAACCACGCGACCACGAAGGTGACGATGAACCAGAGCGACAACAGCACCGCGATCCAGCGCAGGTTGCGCTGCCATGCGCGCCGTTCGGACCCGTCGGCCTGGTCGCGCGCGGCGCGGATGTGGTCGGCGTCTGGCTGCCCGGGCGCGCTCATGCCGGCTCCATATAGGATGGCCGGCGCAGCGTGATGCGAAAGCAGGTGCCGGCCAGGCGCGGCTCCGCCTGATAGACGTGGTCGAGGATGCCGACATCGCCGCCGTGCTGCTGCACGATCTCGCGCACGATGGCGAGTCCCAGCCCGCTGCCCTGGGTCTTGGTGCCGAGCACGCGGTAGAACCGCTCCATCACGCGTTCGCGCTCGGCCACCGGGATGCCGGGACCGGTGTCCTCGACTTCGAGGTAGGCGAAGGGTTCGAAGGCATCCGCGCTGACGCGCACGGTGGCGCGGCCATCGGCGGGCGTGTAGCGGATCGCGTTGTCGATCAGGTTGTTCAGCATCTCGGTGAGCATGAGGCGGTTGCCCTGCACCATCACGGGATGGTCGTCGGCATCGACGCCAAGATCGATGCGGCGCGCCCAGGCCTGCGGCAGCCAGTCCTTGACCACTTCGCGCGCCAGCGCGGCCAGGTCCAGCGGCGCCATGCTGCCCGCGCCGGCCAGGTTCTCCATGCGCGCCAGCGACAGCAGCTGCGTCACCAGGTGAGCGGCGCGCTCCGAGCTGCCGGCGATCTGCGCCAGCGATTTGCGCAGCTCTTCGGGCGACTGTTCGCGCTGCGCCAGTTCTGCCTGCATGCGCAGGCCGGCCAGCGGCGTCTTCATCTGGTGGGCGGCATCGGCGATAAAGCGTTTCTGGGTCTGCACCGAGGTATCGAGGCGTGCCAGCAGATCGTTGAAGGACGCCACCAGCGGCGTGATCTCCTGCGGTGCCGCGTGTTCGTCGATGGGGCTGGTGTCGCCCGGATTGCGCGCGCGGATGCGCTGCTGGATCGAGGTCAGCGGCGCCAGCCCGCGCGTCAGGCCGAACCACACCAGCACCACCGCCAGCGGCAGGATCACGAACTGCGGCAGGATCACGCCCTTGATGATTTCGTTGGCCAGGCGCGCGCGCTTGTCGAGGGTTTCGCCAACCTGCACCAGCACCGGCTGGGTGTCGCCGCCATGCTTGAGATCGACATAGGTATAAGCCACGCGCACGTCGTTGCCCGCGATACGGTCGTCGCGCAGCGACACCAGTCCGGCATGGCCGCGATCGTCTTCGTTGGGCAGCGGCATGTCATTGTCGCCGGCGACGAATTCGCCGTGCGTGCCCACCACCTGATAGTAGATATTGTCGGACTCGTCGGCGCGCAGGATCTCGCGCGCGGACAGCGGCAGCTGCAGCGTGACGCGGCCGTTGACCTCGCGCACCTGCTGCGAGAGCACGATCGCGCTGGCCTCGAGCGAGCGGTCGAAGGGGCCGTTGGCGATCGATTTTGCCACCAGGTAGGTCACGGCAATGCTCATCGGCCACAGCAGCAGCAGCGGCGCCAGCATCCAGTCCAGGATCTCCCCGAACAGCGAGCGTGGCGACGGGTGGCCCGCGCTGTCCTCGAGATGGGGCAGGGCGTCGGCCAGCGCTTCGTCGCTGACGATGGCGTCGCCGGGTGACGGGGATGGCGGGCGCGGGGGGCGCGAGGCCCGCGGGCGCCGCCGGGGCAGTCGCAGCAGGCTCATGGGGGAAGGGTGGGGCGGTTCCTGTAGTGCGTGTGGCGGGTGTGGTGCGTCTGGTGCCTCTGGCGTTTCTGGTGCGGTCTCTTCCTGTTCGCCGAAGGCCGGAGCAGCGGGGGGTGCCAGCCTCGTCCAGTCAATCGTGCGTCACGGCGGCCTGGAATTTCTCCAGGCAGTAACCCAGCCCGCGCACCGTGGCAATGCGGATGCCGCCCACCTCGATCTTCTTGCGCAGCCGGTGCACATAGACCTCGATGGCATTGTTGCTGACCTCGTCGCCCCATTCGCACAGATGGTCCACCAGCTGCTCCTTCGACACCAGCCGCCCGGTGCGGGTCAGCAGGATCTCCAGCAGGCCCACCTCGCGCGCCGACAGGTCCAGCATCTGCTCGTTCAGGTAGGCGATGCGGCCGACCTGGTCGAAGGCGAGCGGGCCGTGGTGGGTCAGCGTGGCGCCGCCGCCCGCGCCGCGCCGCACCAGCGCGCGCACGCGCGCCTCCAGCTCGGACAGGGCGAAGGGCTTGGCCATGTAGTCGTCGGCGCCCAGGTCCAGGCCCTTGACGCGCTCGTCCACGCCATCGGCGGCGGTCAGGATCAGCACCGGCACCATGGCGCCGCGCGCGCGCAGCCGCTTGAGCACCTCCAGCCCGGGCATGCGGGGCAGGCCGAGGTCGAGGATCAGCAGGTCGAAGGTCTGGGTGGACAGCGCGGAATCGGCCTCCATCCCGCTGGCGACATGGTCGACGGCATAGCCCGAGTGACGCAGCGAGCGCGTCAGGCCATCTGCCAGCACATCGTCATCTTCGGCGATCAGAATACGCATGGTTGTCTCCACCCTGGCCTGGCTTTGTCGCCGCTTTCCATCGAATGAAGCGGACGGGGCTTGCCAAGCATACTGTTTTTTTATACAGTACCCGCTTGATCCGGTCGCTTTGCACCTGGGCCGGAATTTACCGGATCCGGTAGCGACGTTTCATCAGGCATTCATCGAACGTCCTACCGGCGTTTGCCCAATGTTTGCCCAGATGTTCGCCCCCCGGCGGCAGGATCATCGCCATCGGGGGTTCGCAGCGCGGCGCGGGTCGCGCGGTTGCCGGCAAAAGCAGGCAACGCGCCACATGCGGCCTATTTATACACCATTGACGGAAGGACGACCATGGATGACGGCAAGAAGGCGAGTGCTGGCGTAAGCGCCGAAAAGCAGAAGGCGCTGGCCGCCGCGCTGGCCCAGATCGAGAAGCAGTTCGGCAAGGGCTCGATCATGAAAATGGGCGATGCCGAGGTCGAACAGGATATCCAGGTGGTGTCCACCGGCTCGCTCGGCCTGGACATCGCGCTGGGCGTGGGCGGCCTGCCGCGCGGCCGCGTGGTGGAGATCTACGGCCCGGAATCCTCGGGCAAGACCACCCTGACCCTGCAGGTCGTGGCCGAAATGCAGAAGCTGGGCGGCACCTGCGCCTTTATCGACGCCGAGCACGCGCTCGACGTCAACTACGCCAGCAAGCTGGGCGTGGCCGTGGGCGACCTGCTGATCTCCCAGCCGGACACCGGCGAGCAGGCGCTGGAAATCACCGATGCGCTGGTGCGCTCGGGCTCGGTCGACCTGATCGTGATCGACTCGGTGGCGGCCCTGGTGCCCAAGGCCGAAATCGAAGGCGAGATGGGCGATTCCCTGCCCGGCCTGCAGGCCCGCCTGATGAGCCAGGCGCTGCGCAAGCTGACCGGCACCATCAAGCGCACCAACTGCCTGGTGATCTTCATCAACCAGATCCGCATGAAGATCGGCGTGATGTTCGGCTCGCCCGAAACCACCACCGGCGGCAATGCGCTCAAGTTCTACGCCTCGGTGCGCCTGGACATCCGCCGCATCGGCTCGATCAAGAAGGGCGACGAGGTGATCGGCAACGAGACCAAGGTCAAGGTGGTCAAGAACAAGGTATCGCCGCCGTTCCGCGAAGCCTTCTTCGACATCCTCTACGGCCAGGGCATCTCGCGCCAGGGCGAAATCATCGATCTCGGCGTGGACGCCAAGGTCGTGGAGAAGTCGGGCGCCTGGTACAGCTACAAAGGCGAGAAGATCGGCCAGGGCAAGGACAACGCGCGCGAATACCTGCGCGAGAATCCGGATATCGCCGACGAGATCGAAAACAAGGTGCGCGAATCGCTGGGCGTGGTGCTGCTCAACGGCACGCCGGCCGCCGCAGTGGCCACCGCCGAAGACTGAGCTTCGCCGGCCGGAACGTTCCCGGCCGCGAACCCCCACCGGGGCGGCACGCGTGTCGACGCGCGCCGCCCCGTTGTATTTTTCGTCCCTGGTTCGTGATCCATCGGATCGTCGCGCGGGTCCCGCGCCGGAGGGCTCGCCTCCCCGCAGGGGAGGTGAAACTGCAGTTGACCTTGAAGTCAGGCAGAAGCAGTCGCAATCCAGCAACCCCCCAATCCCAACTCCCATCTCCCCGCCGCGCCTCCCGTTCCCATGGCCACCCGTCCCCCCCTCTCCCTGAAAGCCCGCGCAGTCGGCTACCTCTCGCGGCGCGAGCACAGCCGGGCCGAACTGGCCCGCAAGCTGGCCCCGCATGCCGAGTCGCCGGAAGCGCTGGAGCAGCTGCTGGACGCGCTGGAGCGCGAGAACTGGCTGTCCAACGAGCGCTTCGTCGACAGCCTGGTGCACCGGCGCGCTGCCCGCTATGGCGCCGCCCGCGTGATGCAGGAAGCCCGCACCCACCAGCTTGGCGGCGATCAGCTCGCCGACCTGCAGGAGCGCCTGCGCGCATCCGAACTGGAGCGCGGCCGGGCGGTCTGGCAGAAACGCTTCGGCACGCCGCCAGCCACGCCCGAAGAAAAGGCCAGGCAGATCCGTTTCCTGGTGGCGCGCGGTTTCTCGCGCGCGGTGGTGAGCGAGGTGATCAAGGGTGCCGACGAATGGCTGGATGGCGCCGACTGAAGATCTGGTGCGCGGCGCGCCACGCTGGCGGCGCCGGGCGACGTTCCCAAGGCCCTTGCACCGGCACGGTGCGCATACCTGCATTGCGAGTAGGCGTATAGGGGAGGGATAAGGGCTGGCCATCCGCTGTTCGCAGACGGGCGCGGGCCCCGCTTCAGCCTGCGCTGCCGCACATTTCGCCGGTCCACGGCGCCTGTCCGTCACCCGACAATCCCCGGCAACAGCGCCGCGCGCGGTTTGTTCCCGGCCAAAGTTGTGCGGCATGTTAAAATCCTGCGGTTTTCCGGTCCAGCCGTCCTTTTCTCCCCGCTCCAGCCTGGTTTTATGCCGCTTTCCCCACCCGTCAATCGCACCCTGCGCCACCGTCGTGCCATCACGGCCGAGGCCTACCTTAGGGACGATGGCCTGTGGGATATCGAGGCGCGCCTGACCGACACCAAGCCGCGCGAGATTCCGCTGGCCGGTGGCGGCGTGCGCCCGGTGGGCCAGCCGCTGCACGACCTGTGGCTGCGCGTCACCATCGACCTGCGCATGAATGTGGTGGACGCCGATGCCTGTTCCGACTGGGTGCCTTATCCCGGCCAGTGCGACACCATCGGCCCGGCCTACCGCAAGCTGATCGGCCTGAACCTGATGAATGGCTTCCGCCGCGCGGTGCGCGAGCGGCTGTCGGGCGTGTCGGGCTGCACCCACCTTACCGAGCTGGCCGGCGTGCTGCCGACCACAGCGATCCAGGCCTTTGCCGGCGATGTCTTCAACATCCGCGACGCCGGCACCGAAGATACGAATCCCGAGCCCCCTTACCAGCTGCACGGCTGTCACGCCCTGCATTTCGAAGGTGAGGTGGTGCGTCAGTTTTACCCGCGCTGGTATGGTCACCAGCCAAAGCCGAGGATCAAGACCGAAGGGTCGCCACCCCCGGCGGCGCAGCCACTGGAGGCGCTCGCCGCCGCCGGTGACGGCGCCATGTCCCGCAGGCCAACCGGCACCTCCGGCTAAGCCAGGCCGGCCTGCAATCCGCCGAGATTCCATCTCCACACTTTTACGCCTACCCGAAAGGAAACACGCATGAATATCCATGAGTACCAAGGCAAGGAAATCCTGCGCAAATACAATGTGCCGGTTCCGCGCGGCATCCCGGCATTCTCGGTCGAAGAGGCCCTGAAGGCAGCCGAACAACTGGGTGGCCCGGTCTGGGTCGTCAAGGCGCAGATCCACGCGGGTGGCCGCGGCAAGGGTGGCGGCGTGAAGGTGGCCAAGAGCATCGACGAGGTCAAGACCTACGCCAGCAATATCCTGGGCATGACCCTGGTCACGCACCAGACCGGCCCGGAAGGCAAGAAGGTCAACCGCCTGCTGATCGAAGAAGGCGCGGACATCAAGAAGGAACTGTACGTCAGCCTGGTGGTTGACCGCGTTTCGCAAAAGGTGGCCCTGATGGCCTCCAGCGAAGGCGGCATGGACATCGAGGAAGTCGCTGCCCACAGCCCGGAAAAGATCCACACCCTGATCATCGACCCGGCTACCGGCCTGGCCGACGCTGACGCCGACGACATCGCCCGCAAGATCGGCGTGCCCGACGCAAGCGTTGCCCAAGCCCGCCAGGCCCTGCAAGGCCTGTACAAGGCATTCTGGGATACCGATGCATCGCTGGCTGAAATCAACCCGCTGATCCTGACCGGCGACGGCAAGGTGATCGCACTGGACGCCAAGTTCAACTTCGACTCCAACGCCCTGTTCCGTCACCCGGAAATCGTCGCTTACCGCGACCTGGACGAAGAAGACGCCAACGAAATCGAAGCATCGAAGTTCGACCTGGCCTACATCTCGCTGGACGGCAACATCGGCTGCCTGGTGAACGGCGCCGGCCTGGCCATGGCCACCATGGACACCATCAAGCTGTTCGGCGGCGAGCCGGCCAACTTCCTCGACGTGGGCGGCGGTGCCACCACCGAGAAGGTGACCGAAGCATTCAAGCTGATGCTGAAGAACCCGAACCTGAAGGCCATCCTGGTCAACATCTTCGGCGGCATCATGCGTTGCGACGTGATCGCAGAAGGCGTGATTGCTGCATCCAAGGCCGTGTCGCTGTCCGTGCCGCTGGTCGTGCGCATGAAGGGCACCAACGAAGAGATCGGCAAGAAGATGCTGGCCGACTCGGGCCTGCCCATCATCGCGGCCGACACCATGGAAGAAGCCGCCCAGAAGGTCGTGGCAGCTGCCGCGGGCAAGTAAGCCAGACGCGAACACGAACGCCAGCAGCGCGCCGGGGCCAGGCCCCCGTGCGCTGCTTTGAGCCAAGCAAAGGATTACAGCATGTCGATTCTGATCAATAAAGACACCAAGGTCATCACCCAGGGCATCACCGGCAAGACCGGCCAGTTCCACACCCGTGGCTGCCGCGACTACGCCAACGGCAAGAACTGCTTCGTTGCCGGCGTGAACCCGAAGAAAGCCGGCGAAGACTTCGAAGGCATTCCCATCTACGCCAGCGTCAAGGATGCCAAGGCATCCACCGGTGCCACCGTTTCCGTGATCTACGTGCCGCCCGCCGGCGCCGCTGCCGCCATCTGGGAAGCCGTCGACGCCGACCTGGACCTGGTGGTCTGCATCACCGAAGGCATTCCTGTCCGCGACATGATGGAGCTCAAGGACAAGATGCGTAAGGGCAACAAGAAGACCCTGCTGCTGGGACCGAACTGCCCGGGCCTGATCACGCCTGACGAAATCAAGATCGGCATCATGCCGGGCCACATCCACCGCAAGGGCCGCATCGGCGTGGTGTCGCGCTCGGGCACGCTGACCTATGAAGCCGTGGGTCAGCTGACCGCGCTGGGCATGGGCCAGTCGTCGGCCGTGGGCATTGGTGGCGACCCCATCAACGGCCTGAAGCACATCGACGTCATGAAGATGTTCAACGACGATCCCGAAACCGACGCCGTGGTCATGATCGGCGAGATCGGCGGTCCGGACGAAGCCAATGCGGCCGAGTGGATCAAGGACAACATGAAGAAGCCGGTGGTTGGCTTCATCGCTGGCGTGACCGCGCCTCCGGGCAAGCGCATGGGCCACGCCGGCGCGCTGATCTCGGGCGGTGCCGACACGGCGCAGGCCAAGCTGGAAATCATGGAAGCCTGCGGTATCAAGGTCACCAAGAATCCGTCGGAAATGGCTCGCCTGCTGAAGTCGATCCTGTGATCCTGTGATCCTGTGATTCTGCAGTAGCAGCCATAAGCTGCGTTCCCGCCCCTCGGGCGGGGATGATTGCCTGCCCGGTGCAAGTCCGGGCCCCCATGCCCCCGCCTTCGTGCGGGGGCATGTCATTCCGGAGAGCCGAGCCCTAGGGTATCTCCGGAGGCGCATGACATGGCGATTGAAACCAAATCGAAAGCTTGATACGGTAAATCTGCATGTCTGAAAACTCAGACATCCGAAATTCCGCAGACAATGCAGTCGTCATGTGGCGTTCGTACCATAATTTAGAATTTAGAAACCCGAGGAGTTTTACCGTGGAACTGTTGTCCTCCACCGCGTTCTGGATCGCGCTGGGATCCATTATCCTGACCAACATCGTGCTCTCCGGCGACAACGCCGTGGTGATCGCGCTGGCTTCCCGCAACCTGCCGCCGGCCCAGCAGAAGAAAGCCATCTTCTGGGGCAGCGCCGCCGCCATCATCATGCGGGTGGTGCTGACCGTTGCCGCGGTCAAGCTGCTGAGCCTGCCGTACCTGAAGATCGTCGGCGCCCTGCTGCTGGTCTACATCGGCGTGCAGCTGCTGACCGGCGACGACGACGAGGACGGCCACGATGCCAAGGACAATATCTGGGCCGCGATCCGCACCATCCTGATCGCCGACCTGGTGATGTCGCTGGACAATGTGGTGGCCGTGGCCGCCGCGGCGCAGAAGGGGCCGGAAGGCAGCCAGCTGATGCTGCTGATCCTGGGCCTGGGCCTGTCGATTCCGCTGATCGTGTTCGGCAGCACCATCCTGCTCAAGGTGATGGACCGCTTCCCCATCATCATCGTGCTGGGCGCCGCGCTGCTGGGCTACCTGGCCGGCGAGATGCTGGTCAGCGACCCGGTCGATGCCGCCTGGTTCGAAATGCATGTGCCGCATGCCCACCTGGTGTTCGGCGTGCTTGGCGCGGCACTGGTGGTGGTGGTCGGCAAGCTGCTGCAGAAGCGCTCGGCGCAGCCGGCCTGAAGGTAAGTTGCCCTGTCCTCGTGGACGGGGTTTGCTGGCGAGCGGCGTCCTTTGGGGCGCCGCCGGACGGGTGGCCCGGGAGGCCGCCCGTTTTGTTTTGCCGGGGGTGTGCGAAGTGGCTTGTTTGCCGCTTCCACCTTGATCCGCTGCGAAGCGGAATTACGCTGCCAGTTCAGTGCGGTTTCTAACTGACTTTAGCCATACTTTGGTATCGCTGACCGTCTGCGTCATCGCAAGTGACAAAATTTGCCCATGGTCAAAGCGGCGAGGCATCCGAAGTGGCGAAAATTGTCACCTGCCGGCGAGGATTGGCGGTTTGCGGCGCTGGCACGCTAACTGCTATGAACGTGTGGCATCACTTGAAACAAGATGTTTCGATCTGTATCTAAAATTCCTTCGAGGGGTCAATCATGCAACAACGGGTACAACTGAAAAAACTGGGCCGCCGAGTCCAGAAGGGCTTCACGCTGATCGAACTGATGATCGTGGTTGCGATTATTGGTATTTTGGCGGCTATTGCTATTCCGCAGTATCAGGACTATACGCAGCGAGCACAGGTTTCTGAGGCATTCACGTTGATTGAGGGGGCTAAGACTGCAATTGCTGACTTCGCTCAATCGAATGGAGCGTATCCGGCTGCAGCCGACATTACCAACCTGAATCTGGGCACCGCTGCAGCGCCCACGCAAGGTCGGTACTCATCAGCTGCAGTGACTGCTGCGACTGGTGTAATCACAGTTACCATGGCTGCTGCGGGCGTCGTTGGTGCTGATATCGCCACGCAAACGATTACTCTGACACCTCCTGCGCTAGCGGGTAACACGACTGGCACCTTTACATGGGGTTGCGCTAGCACAATGAAGCAGAAATTCCTGCCGAAGACGTGCACGGGCGTTTGAGGTGATTTAGGTACAAAGAGCATGTGAAAAAAGCGCCTTCGGGCGCTTTTTCTTTCCCCCCTCCCCAAGCTATCATCCGCCTTTTGCCAACCTGGCTTAACAAGGCGCCCCCGCATGCTGCCCTCCCGGCCAGCCATCCCCCTCAGCATCCTGGCTGTCGCACTCATCGTGCCGCTGCTGGTCTCCCGGCACACGCTCCCGCTCGCCACCTTCTACGGCGAGTGGTCTTCGGCGCTGCTGTTCGCCCTTGCCGTCATCGTGCTCGGCGCGCTGGCGCACCGGCAGGACCGGAGCGGGGCCAGCGATGCCGCCCCCGCCCAGTTTCCCTGGATCGTCCTCTTTCCCCTCTGGCTGATCGCCACCGGCATCACGCAGACGCTCAGCGGCATGGTGGATGTGTCCGGCAGCCGCCTGATCACCGAACTCGTGCTGGCGCTGGCCGCGGCGGTGATGTGGGCGGCCTGGCGGCAAGGGCAGGCAGCGTCACCGCCGGAGCGCCAGGCCATGGCCGACGTGCTGGCCATCGCCTGGCTGGTGGCCGGGCTGCTGGGCGCGCTGGCGCAATGGATCCAGGTCTTCGGCCTGGAGTCCGACACGCTGGGGCTGGTGTCCACTTACTTCTATGACGAAAACCGCCGCCTCTGGGGCAACCTGAACCAGCCCAACCACCAGGCCACGGTGGAAGGCCTGGCGCTGGCGGCGGCGGTGTGGCTGGCGGCGCGCGGACGGCTGCGCGTGCCGGCGTGGCTGGCGGCGGTGCTGCTGCTGGAGAGCGGCATCGTGCTGTCCGGCTCGCGCACCGGCGTGCTTCATGTCGGGCTGGCGTCGGCCTATGCGCTGGTGGCGGCATGGCTGGCGCGCAACGGCGCGGCGTTCGGCAGCGAGGGCGAGGCGGGCGGAGCGGACGGCGCCTTGCTGCGCCCGAGCCGCAACCCCATGCGCCGGCCCGCCGGGCTGGTGTTCGCCGCGGTGGCCATGGCGGTGCTGCTGATGATCCTGCAGCCGGCCATCAGGGGGCTGGGACAGGCGCTGGACTGGCGGCTGTTCGATACCATCGCGCAGCTGGCGGCATCCGACCAGGTGTCCGCGCGCGGGGCCCTGTGGGCGCATGCCTGGGCGATGTTCCGCTCGCATCCCTGGCTGGGGGTGGGCTGGGGCGAGTTCGGCTGGGCGCAGTTCCAGCAGCTGGCCCAGGTTGGCGTGACGGTGGAGATGTCCCTGCATGCCCACAATGCCGTGCTGGACCTGCTGGCCAAGACCGGCGCGATCGGTACCGCCGGCGTGGCGCTGGCACTGCTCGCCTGGCTCTGGCGCGTGGTGCGCCGGCGCCTGTGGCGCGGCGACGCGCGGGAGCGGGCGCAGACGGCGCTGGTGCTGACCTGGCTGGCCATGCTGTGCGCGCACTCGATGCTGGAGTACCCGCTGCATTACCTGTACTTCATCCTGCCGTTCTGCTTCATGCTGGGCTGGCTGGAGCCTGCGGGCTTTGGCCGCGTGCGGGCGCCGCGCTGGTTCGCGGTGCTCGCCGGCGTGGTATTTGCCGGCGTGGCGGCGGCCATCCTCGCCTCCATGTGGCAGGACTACCGCCGTGCCGAAGCGCGCGAATATACCCGCGCCGCCGAGCGCCGCGCCGCATTGCCGATACCCGGCTTCTGGTTCCGCCAGGCCGCCGCCTCCGACGTGGTGGAGGAGACCAGGATCACGCCGGCCAACGCGGCGCAGTTGCTGGCGCCGCATATCGCCGCCGTGCACCTGCTGCCGACCCCCACGCTGATCGCCCGCACCGCATGGCTGATGGCCCTGACCGGCGATGCCGCCAGGGGCCGCGTGTGGTTGGAGCGGCTGCGCTTCTACTATGCCGGCGACGAAGCAACGCAGTTCGCCAGCGTGGCGCGCGCCTGCGCGGAGGCCGGCGCCGCCGCCCGGCCGCAGGAATTCTGCGACTGGGTGGCAGCGCGCAGCAAGGGGCAAGCGGAATAGGCCAGCGGCCCGGGGGCCGGGTCACAGGCGTGGCGGTGCAATGCGCGCCGATCCCCGGTCTGGCCGCCTGGACCGGGGACCCGCTTGCTTGCTACAGCATCGCTTCCGGGCTACTGCGGCGCGTAGCCCGGAGGCGGCGGAGGCGGGTAGTAGTAGGTCGGCGCAGCCGGCCGCGGTGCCGATGCCATGCGGCCATACACCGGCACCCGGTTGCCGCTGGCGTACATGCATTGCACATAGGCGGCATCGTAGCGGCGCTGGCTGCCGTAGCCGGAATACTGCGCATTGCTGGCGCCCACCAGGGAGCCGGCCAGCAGGCCGGCGCCGGCGCCGACGGCGGCACCGGAGCCGCCGTTGAAGGCCGCGCCCGCTGCCGCGCCCAGTGCGGTGCCGACTACGGCACTGCCGACGGCGCTATTGGTGGCAGCCTGGTTGGCGGTGACGCCGCCTACCTGACTGAAGGCGAACTGGCGGCAGCTATTGTCGTCGGCGCGGAACTGGTCGAAGCTCTTGCCGGTACCGGGCAGCACCATCACGCTGGGGCCGCTCGGCATGACGGCGCAGCCGGCCAGCGTCAGCGCCGCCAGAGGCAGGGCCAGCAGGACCGGCAGTCTTGGTAGCTTGGGCAGGGTAAGGGCGTTCATCTCGGCACCTCGGAACCTCGGTCATCAATCCAATCGTCGCACGCCCGCATCGGCACTACATGTCCATGCAGCCGTGTGTCCACGCCATGCGGCATCGCAAATCGGCCCTATCCGCGCTTCAGCCCGGTGGCTGGGCCGGCACCTTCTGCCAGCCGGCGGGGCAGGACTTGATATACGGGTAATAGCCGTTCGGGCGGGTGCAGTGATACCAGTAGGCCTGCTGCTGGGGCGCCGCTGCCGCACCGCCGCCCATGTCCACCGCGTCGTCCTCGCCCTGTTCGATGTATTGCGGGGGCGAGGCGGGCACGCCTACCACGGCAGGCGGGTAGTAGCCGGGGTAGTAGTACGGGTAGGCGTAGGGATAGGGATAAGGGTAGCCGTACCCATAGAAGCCGGGGCCGATCACGACCCCCACGCCAACGCGCCCATGGAAACCGCCATGGAAGCCACCGCCGCCGTGCCAGCCGCCTCTTCCTGCCAGGGCCGTCCCGCTCGCGCCCAGCATCGCCAACACCAGCAAAAGCTGGCCAACCCTAAGCCCGTTCATTTTGCTCACCCCGGATCGACGCGGGACGAAACCCCGCGGGCGGCGCGTCGCGCGCCCCCTCCATCTGCATTGAATACCAATTTGCTGCGGGCGGAGCCGCGCCGCCCGCTGGCGAAATGCGGCGTTACGCTTGTTACAGGGGAGGGTACGGCCGCGCAAGGCCGTGTCATGGACGGTAAGAAATGCGGTGTCAGGGACGCGCCGCATTCCGCACTTGCGGCGCAGGCGGGGAGGGCTGGGGGATTTCCAGTGGACCGGCGCGGGTGCCGCGCCGGGGCACGCCGCTTCAGCTCAGGCGCCAGCCACCCAGTCCCCCGACTTCCCGCCATGCTTCTCCAGCAGCTTCACATCGCCCATCACCATGCCGCGATCCACTGCCTTGCACATGTCGTAGATGGTCAGCAGGGCGACCTGCACGCCGGTCAGCGCTTCCATCTCCACGCCGGTCTGGCCGTGGGTTTCGGTGCGCACGGTGCAGCGGATGGTGGCGGCGGGCTCGTCCAGCACGTAGTCCACAGCCACCTTGGTGAGTGGGATCGGGTGGCACAGCGGGATCAGGTCGGCGGTGCGCTTGGTGGCCATGATGGCGGCGATCCTGGCGATGCCGAGTACGTCGCCTTTCTTGGCGGTGCCATCGCGCACCAGCGCGAAGGTGGCGGGCAGCATGGCGATGGTGCCGGTGGCGATGGCCACGCGGTGGCTATGCGCCTTGGCGCCGACGTCGACCATATGGGCCTGTCCGGCGGAATCGAAATGGGTGAGCTGGCTCATGGCGTGGACCTGGCTTGAGGGGGTTGGGAAAGCCGCTGGCGGACCGGCTTGCCGCGCCCGCAAGGGCGGCGTGCGGCAAGCCCGGGCGATGCCCGATGGGAACGGCTTCCGGAGGCCGCTATCATAGCAATATGCGCCAGAACCAAACGCTCGCCGGAACGCTTCCTTCGCCCGCCCGCCAGGCCCGCCACCCACTACAGGCCCACCCGCTGCGCCGCCCGCTCGCGGCGCTGGTGGCGCTGGTGCTCGCAGTGCCGGCCTGGTCGCAGCAGCGCCTGCCGGTGATCGATCCCGCGCGCACCGCCGCCGCGGCAGCGGCGAGCGCCAGCGATGGCGGCGAGGGGAGCGACCAGGTCTATGACAACCTGAACCGCAGCGTCAAGGCCGGGCAGAAATCCGAGTTCGGGCTGCGCAGCAACAATACGGTGGTGGATACCAGCGGCGTGCAGTTGCCGGACCTGGGCGATCCTTCCACCGCGTCGTTGACGCCCGATATGGAAAAGCGCCTGGGCGACCGCGTCATGCGCGACATCCGGCGCGATCCCGACTACGTGGCCGATCCGCTGCTGTCCGATTACCTGAACTCGCTGGGCTATCGCCTGGTGCAGGCAGCCCGCCGGCAGAACATCTCCGGCTCCACCGGTGCCGGCACGTTCGCCACCGGCTTCGAGCTGTTCGCGGTGCGCGACCGCACCATCAATGCTTTCGCGCTGCCAGGCGGCTATATCGGCGTGCACACCGGCCTGCTGGTGCAGTCCGCGACCGAGTCCGAGCTGGCCTCCGTGCTCGGCCACGAAATCGGCCACGTGATGCAGCGGCATATCGCGCGCGGCATCACCACGCAGGACCAGTCGATGTGGATCGCGCTGGCGTCGATGGTGCTGGCGGGGCTGGCCGCCACCAAGAGCGGCGACGCGGCGGCGGCACTGGCCATGGGCGGCCAGGCGGCGGCGGTGTCCAACCAGCTGTCGTTCTCGCGCGGCGCCGAGCGCGAGGCCGACCGGGTCGGCTTCCAGATCATGACCGCCGCCGGTTTCGATCCGCAGGGCATGCCCGATTTCTTCAAGCGCCTGCAGCGGGTGATGGGCATCGCCGAAAGCTCGGTGCCGTCCTATGTGCGCACCCACCCGCTCACCGCCGAGCGGATCGCCGACATGCAGGATCGCGTCAGCCACGTGGCGGCGCGGCGCGTGCCGAGCACGCCCGAGTACGAGTTCGCGCGCATGCGCTCGCGCATCCTGCAGGAAACCACGCCGAGCGACCTGCAGAACGCGCGCGCGGCGCTGCAATCGCAACTGGCGGGCGCCTCAACCGCGCGGCTGCCGGCGCTCCACTACGGGATTGCCTTCGCCGAGCAGCGGCTGGGCCGCAATGCCGCCGCCGAGCAGTCGCTGGCCGAGGCGCGCAGGCTGTACGGCACCATCCCGGGCGCCACTTCGGGCAGTCCCATGCTGGATGTGATGGCCGTTGAGCTGGCGCGCGCGCAGGGCCGCCAGCAGGATGCGCTGAACCAGGCCGTGGCGTCGATGAAGGCGTTCCCGCTGTCGCATGCGGTCGCCATGAGCTACGCCGCGACCTTGCTCGACACGCACCGGCTGGACCAGGCGGTGACCTTCCTGCGCGAGCGCACGCGCGAGGAGATCTCGCGCGCCGAGTGGTGGGACATGCTGGCACGGGCCTATGCCGGACAGGGGCGGCGCGTGCAGCAGCACCAGGCGCTGGCGGAGAAGTACGCGGTCGATGGCGCCTACCAGGCCGCCATCGAGCAGTTGCAGATCGCGCGCAAGGCCGGCGACGGCGATTTCTATACGCTGTCGGAAGTCGATGCGCGGCTGCACCAGCTCGAGCGCCAGTTCCGCGAGGAAAAGCAGGACAACAAGGGCATGCCTAACTGATCGAACTGACCGCCGGCAGCTGCGGCTGGCGCACGAAACCGAAGCGCGCCGGCACCTCGTCCAGGGCGACGGGCTCGATCGGCACATCGGCGCCGTTGAAATGAAAGACGCCGAGATTGCCGCCGCAGGCTTCGCCATGCCAGGTGCAGGCGCTGCTGAAGGCGTCGAGGTCATGGTCGTGCAGCAGCGCGGCCTGCAGGCCGCCCGCGCCCGCGCCCGCGCTGCTCTCCCCCTCCACGTCGCCGGCCAGCACCACGTTGCCGTGTTCGTCGGCGTAGCAGGCGCGCAGGGTGAAGGCGCGTTGCGAGGTGGTGTGCAAGCGGCCCTGGTGCAGGCGCACGATCCATGGCGCATAGGCCAGGTTCACGAATACGCGTTGCGGACCATTCTGGAAATACCAGGCGCCATGCTCGTCGTGCAGGTAGTTGCGCTCGATAAAGGCGACCAGCGCCTCGTGCCGGATCGGGTCGCCGGACAGCCCGTGCTGCTGGGCATACTCGTTGCGCATGCGCCACTGCCCGCGCCGGTCCAGTGCCAGCCAGCCGTAGCAGTTGGGGACATTGGGCCAGCGGGCCATTGCGTGCTTGACTGATTCATCCATCGTCGCTGTCTCCTTGCGGGGTTGCCCGTGCCGGGCCTTCCGCTTGCGTTCGCTTCGGCCCGCAGGGGCCTGCCATCTACGCCACGGCGTCGAAAAACTGCAGGATGCGCGCCGGCAGCCACGCGATATGGCCGCCATAGGGCAGCACCGGTAGCGCGCGCAGCACATCTTCACGCGGCGTCATGAAACCCACGTGACCGCCGTGCTCGGGTTGCTCCAGCCAGACCTGGGGGCTGACCTCGGCCGGCCCCGGCAGGTGGCGCGCGGGCAGGAAGGGATCGTTGCGCGCGTTGAGCACCAGGGTAGGCACGGCAATTGCGCCGAGGACCGGTTTGCTGGATGCGCGGGCCCAGTAGTCATCGGTGTCGCGGAAACCATGCAGCGGCGCCGTCACGATATTGTCGAAGGCATACAGGTCGCGGCTGGCGAGCATGGCCTCGCGGTCGAACAGGCCGGGGTACTGGCCCAGCTTGGCCAGCGACTTGCGCTTCAGGGTTTGCAGGAACATGCGGGTGTACAGCATGTTGAAGCCCTGCGACAGCGCCGCGCCGCCGCCCGCCAGGTCCAGCGGCGCCGAAACCGATGCCGCCGCGCCGACGAAGCGCGCGCCGCCGCCTTGTTCGCCCAGGAAGCGCAGCAGGGCGTTGCCGCCAAGCGAGATGCCCACCACCAGCAGTTTGCGCCCATGGGCGCAATATTGCCGGTACAGGCGCTCCAGTATCCACTGGATCTCTTCCGCGTCGCCGGAATGATAGAAGCGCGGCGCCAGGTTCAGTTCGCCCGAGCAGCCGCGGAAATGCGGAATCACGCCTTGCCAGCCGCGCGCGCCGAGCGCATGCATGATGGACTGCGCGTAATGGCTGTCGGAGTTGCCTTCGAGGCCGTGGAACATCACCAGCAGCGGCGTATCGGGCGCGACCGGGTGGGTGGTCCAGTCCAGGTCGACGAAGTCGCCGTCGGGGGCGTTCCAGCGCTCGCGCTGGAACGACGCCCGCGGGCGCCGCGTGAAGCGCGCCGGGATGATGGTCTGCGCGTGGCCGCCGGCGAGCCACCAGGGCATGGGGCGGCCGCCGCCGAACGAGGACGCGGTGCTGGCATCCGCCGGGGCGGACCCCGGGGACTGGAGGTGCGGTTGCGGAAGCTGGCTCATGCAGGTCGGATGCAGGTCAGGCCGATGGCGGAGTGACGCGCTGGCACCGCCGTGCCGGCAGCCCTAGTGCAGCCCTAGTGCAGGGCCTGGCCCGGCGCGGTGCTGACGGTGGCAACCTGCGCGGCGTTGGCCGGGCTGCAATGGATGTGCGCCAGGCGCCAGCCCTCGTGGTTCTGCATCAGCACGTAGGTGGTGTGCACATAGAGGTCCGCTTCGACGCGGTCTTCGCCGAAACGCAGGACTTCGGTCACGTCGAAGATGGCGACGCCCATCGAGGTATGGCTGCTGGTCTCGATCACGTCGATCAGCACCGGCTGCACTTCCAGCAACTGCGCGAATGCCTGGCGCAGGTGCTCGTGGCCGATCAGGCGCTGGCCGTCCGGCATCACGCAGGTAACCGAGTCCTCGTCCAGCCAAAGGCGCAGGGCGCCGTCCGCATCGCGCAGCTTCATGGCCTCGCGAAAGGCTTCTACGATGTCTTCGGCGGAATCGAACAGGCGGGCAAAACGAGGCATGGTGGACTGGGCTCAGGGATTCGTTGGCCGGATTGACACGAACGGCGGGTCAGCGCTTCAGGCCCGGTGCAGGAGCTTGCGCAGCTCCACAAACACCATTTCGGGCTCGATGTCCTTCAGGCAGCGCAGGTGGCCGAGGGGACACTCGCGCTTGAAGCACGGACTGCATTCGAGCTGCAGCCACATGATACTCGCAGCCTGTGACAGCGGGGGGGTATGGCGTGGGTCACTGGAGCCGAATACCGCGACCTGGGGCCGGTTCAGCGCCGCGGTCACGTGCATCAGGCCGGAGTCGTTGCACACCGCGGCCTCCGACATCGCCAGCAGGTCGACAGCGTCGTCCAGCGAGGTCTGGCCGCACAGGTTGCGCACGAAGGGGGCGTCCTTGACGATCTCGGCGGCGATCTCCGCGTCCTTGGGCGAGCCCAGGGTGATCATCTGCGCATACGGGAACGACCGCTTGAGCATCTGCGCGAGCACCGCGAAGTGCGCGGCCGGCCAGCGCTTGGCCGGGCCGAATTCCGCGCCGGGGCAGAAGGCGATCAGGCGCGTCTGCGGCGGGATGCCGAAGCGCTCCGCGGTCTTGGCCATGCGCGCCGGATCGATGCGCAGGTGCGGCTCGCGGAGTTCTTCGGGCAGGCGGCCGCCGGGTTTGAGCGCCAGGCGGGCGTAGTGCTCGATCATCGGCGGCCGGTGGTCGCGCGGCGGGTTGGCATGGCGGATGTTGAGCAGGCCGAAGCGGGCTTCGCCGCGATAGCCGACGCGCAGCGGAATGCCCGCCAGGAACGGGATCAGCGCCGATTTGAGCGAGTTGGGCAATACGTAGGCCGCATCGTAGCCTTCGTTCTTGAGCTGCTGGGCGAACATCAGCCGTGCCGAGAGCTGCAGCTTGCCGTGCGCCAGCTCGCTGGGGAATACCTGGTGGATCTCGGGCATGCGCGCCAGCACCGGCGCCACCCACTTGGGCGCGAGGGCATCGATCTGCAGGCGCGGATGGCGCGCTTTCATGAGCGAGAAGAGCGGCTGTGCCATCAGGGCGTCGCCAATCCAGTTGGGGGCGATGACGAGGGCTTTTTTCATGAATGGGGCGCTGCCGGAAAGATGGGCGTGACATCGGTCACGCGCACCGCGCACGCCGACGCTCCGGCGCGCCGCGTGGCGGGCCGGAGCATGGGCAGGGCGCGGTAAAGCGAGAAGCGTGTCAGTGGTGACCCTTGATGACGGTGCCAGCCTTGAGCTTGTACACGGTGCCGCAGTACGGGCACTTCACCTCGCCGGTATCGGTCACGTCGAGGAAGACGCGCGGATGGTAGTTCCAGGCGGGGGTATTGCCGGTGGGGCAGTGCAGCGGAAGATCTTCTGCGCCGATTTCGATTACGGAGGCGGTTTGCGTCATGGTGTTGCGGGGGTGGATTTAGTCTTCTATCGGGGACTGAAAATCGGGGACCGGAAATCCGGCCGGTGCGTGGCCGTGCCCTGGCCGGTGCTCAGACCAGGGTCAGCCAGCGCTTGTATTGTTCATTGGTGCCGCCGACGGCGGCAAAGAAGGCATCCTGGACGCGCTTGGTCACCGGGCCGCGGCGGCCTTCGCCGATGACGCGGTCGTCGAGTTCGCGGATCGGCGTGACTTCGGCGGCGGTGCCGGTGAAGAATGCCTCGTCCGAGCAGTACACCTCGTCGCGCGTGATGCGCTTCTCGCGTACCTCGATGCCCAGGTCGTGGGCGATGGTGAGGATGGCGTCGCGGGTGATGCCGTCCAGGCAGGAGGCCAGGTCGGGGGTGTAGATCACGCCGTTGCGGACCACGAACACGTTCTCGCCCGAGCCCTCGCTGACATAGCCTTCGGTATCCAGCAGCAGGGCTTCGTCATAGCCCAGGCTGGTGGCTTCCTGGTTGGCCAGGATCGAATTGATGTAATAGCCGCTGGCCTTGGCGCGCACCAGCGACACGTTGACATGGTGGCGGGTGAAGGAAGACGTCTTGACGCGGATGCCCCGCTCCATGCCTTCCTCGCCCAGGTAGGCGCCCCATGGCCACGCGGCGATCGCCACATGGATGGTGTTGCCCCTGGCCGATACGCCCATCTTTTCCGAGCCGATCCAGACCAGCGGGCGGATATAGCAGGATTCGAGCTGGTTGGCCTTCACCACCTCGAGCTGCGCCGCCTCCAGCGTGGCCTCGTCGAACGGCATCGGCATCTGGAAGATCTTGGCCGAGTTGAACAGGCGGCGGGTGTGCTCCTTGAGACGGAAAATCGCGGTGCCGGCCGGCGTCTTGTAGGCGCGCACGCCCTCGAACACGCCCATGCCGTAGTGCAGCGTATGGGTCAGCACGTGGATCTTGGCGTCGCGCCATTCGATCAGCTTGCCGTCCATCCAGATTTTTCCGTCGCGATCCGCCATCGACATGGTCGTCTCCCTGAGCGCCGTCAACAATACAAAAACAACATTGTAAACCCCGGGACCCCCGGTGCCAACGCAGGCGCATGGCTGCGGGGGTCTAAAATCGTCACATTGTGTACGCTGACCCTGCCGCCCGTGCCCCTTTCCCCGTTATCCAGACCATCCGGTCCGAGCGCCGATCGCCTTGCCGGCCAGCTCGCGGCGCGGTTGCGCCAGGCGCTGTTCTCGGGAGCGTCCGAAGAGGAGATCGACAGCCTGCTCGCGCCATGGGAGCACGGCGCCGGCCTGGCCGGGCTGCTGGTGGAGGTGGCACTGGCGGCTGGCGATGCCGCGCTGCTGGATCGCGTGGTGCCGGCCTGGCGCTGGCGCATCGTGGTGTCCGTGCTGGACCGCCTTTACCACGCTTGGGACCCACGCCTGCGGCCCTACCTGGACTACGCGCTTACGCGCGCCGCCAGCGACCCGGCGGCGCCGGTACCGCTGCTCACCGCGCTGGCCGAGGGGCAGCTTTACGCCGGCGAGCGCACTGCCGCCTTGAGCCTGCTGGCCACCGTCGGTGGCGCCGGCAGCGGGGATGGCGACGCCCTGCGTGCCTTTGCCCGCTTCCAGGAGGGCGGCTGGCCCGCTGCCCAGGCGGGTTTCGAGGCCGCGCTCAAGCGGCTCAGGGCCGGGAGCCGCCAGCGGACCGGCTTGCTGCGGCCCTCGCTCGCCCCGTACTACCCGCTGTCCCTGCTGGCCCAGCGCACCCCCGCGCACCTGGAGCAGGCCCGCAAGTTCTGCCAGGCGGAAGCCGGCACGCGCAGCCCGGTACCGACCGAGCGCTGGGGGCTCTGGTGCCACGTGCTGGCCGTTCACCGGGGTGACGCGCGCCTGGACGAGGATGCTTTCGCATTGCATCCCGAGGTGGCGCCGCTGGCCCAGTTCTGGCGCGTGCAGCTGCGTGCATGGCTGGGCGACAAGGCGCAAGCCGGCGGACGCCGGCAGCCGGCGTCCGCCCGGGCCGAAGCCATCGCGGCCCTGCGCGCCCGGCTGGAAGCCTGCGGCCTGCACTGGTTCGCGCAGCAACTGGATGCCGCGCAGGCGCTGGAAGCCGGCGAGCCGGTGCCGGACACGTTCTTCGCCGGCCAGCGCCAGGAAAGCTGGCGGCTGGCGCTCGAAGCGCTGCAGGCGCTCGCGGGCGAGCCACGCGCGCCCGATGGCGCCAGTGCCAGCCGCCTGCTGTGGGCGCTGACCCTGGACGGCGATGGCGCGGTCGGCACCATCGAGCCGTTCGAGCAGCAGCGTGGCCCGCGCGGCTGGAACAAGCCGCGCCCGCTGCCGCTGGCCCGGCTGGCGGAGGACGACCGCCTGGAGCCGTGGGATGCCCGCGTGGCCCGCGCCATCCGCCGCGACCAGTCCTACCACCGGCGCTATGTGCTCGACCGCGCGGCCGCCATGCTGGCCCTGGTCGGCCATCCCGGCGTGGTGCTGGCGCAGGCGCCCGAGCAGACGCTGGAGGTGGTGGAGGGCGCGCCCACGCTGGAAGTGGTGCGCCAGGGCGGGCGCTATACCTTGCGGATCTCGCCGCCAGCGCGCGAGGCCCCGGCGCTGGACAGCTTCCTGCCTGCCGGCAGCCGCGCGGATGCCGAAGCGCTGCGCCAGATCACGGTGCTGCGCGAAGGCTCGCAGCGCCTGCGCGTGATCCGGCTCACGCCGGCGCAGCAGGGTGCGGCCCAGCTGATCGCCGACGGGCTGGCGGTGCCGGCCGAGGCCCATGCCCAGCTCGACGCCACGTTGCGCGCGCTGTCCGGCCATTTCCAGGTGCACTCCGACCACGATGGCAGCGCGCGCGAACTCGACACCGAGAGCCGGCTGCGTGCCGAACTGTCGCCGCTGGGCGAGGGCCTGGCGCTGCGCCTGGTGGTGACGCCGCTGGGCCCGCTCGGGCCACGGCTGGCGCCGGGCGGCGGGCGCGAGCGGCTGATGGCGGCGGTCAAGGGGGAGAGCCTTGCCACCGTGCGCGACCTCAAGGCCGAACTGGCCCACGTGGCCGAAGTCTTCGACGCGCTGCCCTTCCTGGTGCCGCGCTCGCCCGAGAGCGGGGAATACGACTGGACCCTGGCGGATCCCGAGGAAGCCCTGGCGGTGGTCGAGCAATTGCCCGGGCTGCCCGGCGTGCTGGCGGTGGAGTGGCCCAGGGGCAAGGAGATCCGCGTGGTGGGCGCCGACATTCCCCAGCTGGCGGTGCATATCGAGACCGGGAGCGAATGGTTCAAGCTGGTCGGCGAGCTGAAGGTGGCGGAAGGGCTGGTGCTGCAGCTCGGCCAGTTGCTGGCCTGGGCCGGCAGCCACGCCGGGCGCTTTATGCCGATGGGGCAGGGCGTGTATGTGGCCCTGACGCGCAGCCTGCGCGCGCGTTTGCGGGATCTGGCCAGCGTGGCCCACAGCGTGCCCGACGGCATCAAGGTGCCCTTGATGGCCGCGCCCTGGCTGGACGATGTGCTGGCGGGCGCGGGCGTCGACCCGGACCAGCATTTCCGCCAGCGCGTGGCGCGGCTGCGCCGGGCGCGCGACAGCGATGCCGCGCTGCCCGCCACCCTGGCGGCGCAACTGCGGCCTTACCAGGAAGACGGCTACCGCTGGGCCATGGCGCTGGCCGAGGCCGGTTTCGGCGCCTGCCTGGCCGACGACATGGGGCTTGGCAAGACGCTGCAGGCGCTGGCGGTGATGCTGGCGCGCGCGGCCGGCGGCGCCGCGCTGGTGGTCGCGCCGACCTCGGTGTGCGGCAACTGGGCCGAGGAGGCGCGGCGCTTCGCGCCCACGCTGCGCGTGCATATCTACGCCGAGGGCGAGCGCGCGGCCTTGCTGGAGCAGGCCGGGCCGCACGATGTGGTGATCGTCTCCTACACGCTGCTGCTGCAGGCGCGGGAGGCGTTTTGCCGGCGGGAATGGCATACGGTGGTGGCCGACGAGGCGCAGGCCTTCAAGAACGCCGCCACCAAGCGCTCGCAGGCGGTGTTCGCGCTGCGCTCCGGCTTCCGCATGGCGCTGTCGGGCACGCCGGTGGAGAACCGGCTGGCCGAGCTGTGGTCGATCATGCGCTTCTGCAATCCGGGCCTGCTGGGCTCGCTGGTCCGCTTCAACGAGCACTTCGCGGTGCCGATCGAGCGCAACGGCGTGCGCGAGGCGGCCCAGCGGCTGCGCCGCATGATCGCGCCCTTCGTGCTGCGCCGGACCAAGGCCCAGGTGCTGGACGAGTTGCCGCCGCGCACCGAGCTGGTCTTGCGCATCGAGCCGGAACCGGTGGAAGCGGCCCACTATGAAGCGCTGCGCCGCCAGGCGCTGGCCGAAGCCGAGGCCGCGGTGAGCGGCCCGAAGGCGCGCCGGACCGCCGCCGGCCAGCCCGCCGCCGAGGCGCGCATCCATGTGCTGGCGCAACTGATGCGGTTGCGCCGCGCCGCCTGCGACGCGCGCCTGGTCACGCCCGAACTGGACCCCGGGCAGGACGGCGCCAAGGTGCGTGCCTTTGTGCAACTGGCCGGCGAACTGGCGGCCAATGGCCACAAGACGCTGGTGTTCAGCCAGTTCGTGGACTTCCTGCAGTTGCTGCGCCGGGGGCTGGAACAGGCCGGGCTGGCCTGGCAGTACCTCGACGGCGGCACCCCGGGGGCCGAGCGCACCCGGCGCGTGGCCGCCTTCCAGGCCGGCGCGGGCGATGTCTTCCTGATCAGCCTGAAGGCGGGCGGTTTCGGCCTCAACCTGACCGCGGCGGACTACGTGATCATCGCCGACCCGTGGTGGAACCCCGCCGCCGAGGACCAGGCCATGGGCCGCGCCCACCGCATCGGGCAGCAGCGCCCGGTGACGGTCTACCGGCTGATCAGCACGGGCACCATCGAGGAGCGCATCCTGGCGCTGCACCAGGGCAAGCGGGCGCTGGCCGACGGCATCCTGGAGGCCGGCGAGGGGGGCGGAGACGGCCTGGCCGGCACGGCCGCCGCGCTGCCGGACGTCGACGAACTGGTGGGGCTGCTGCGCAGCTAGGCGGGCAAGAGACTGCCGGGCGGGCGCCGGAAGGCGGAGGCAGTGGGGGGCACGCCCGGGCCCGGTGTTTGCTTATGCTCACATGGCATACCTTCAAGCGAAACGGGTTGTTGGGAAAGCGGCGGATCGTTGGTATCTTGCTGTCCTGGCCCGGGGCGCAAGACCCCGGCCGCTGGTCCGGCAGCCTGTTTCCATCCGCAGCCTGTTTTCGTTCGTTTACCTGCTTCTTTTTCGACGGTGCCCCCCATGTTCCGCTTTGCATCCCGCCGCGCTTCCCACCCTGCCTCCCGTTCCGCTGCGCGCCTGGCCGCCGGCTTTGGCATGCTGGCGGCACTGTGCACGCTGGCCGCGCCGGCCCGCGCCGAGGGCCCGGCATGGCCGGCCCAGCCCATCACCATCCTGATGGGTTTCACCGCCGGATCGGGCGTGGACATGGTCGGCCGCACGCTGCAGGAATCGCTGCAGAAGTCGCTCAAGACCACCATCATCTATGACTACCGTCCCGGCGCCGGCGGCAACGTGGCCTCCGAAGTGGTCGCGCACGCCAGGCCCGACGGCTACACGCTGCTGCTCGGCACCGCCGCCACCCACGGCATCAACCCGGCCCTGTACAAGAGCCTGCCGTTCGACGCCGAGGCCGATTTCACGCCGGTGGCGCCGCTGGTGGAAGTCTCGAACGTGCTGACCGTGAACCCGGCGGTGATCGACGTGAAGTCGGTCAAGGAGTTCATCGAGAAGGTCAAGGCGAACCCGGGCAAATACAACTACGCGTCCACCGGCAACGGCACGGGCACCCACCTCGCCTTTGCCGAGTTCAACGCGCGCGCCGGCCTGGACATGGTGCACGTGCCTTACAAGGGCGGCCCCGACGCGCTGCAGGCTGTGCTCAAGGGCGAGGTCTGCTGCATCTTCAACCAGGTGCAGAGCGTGCTGCCGCAATACCGCGCCGGCAAGGTGCGCCTGCTGGGCGTGACCACCAAGAGCCGCGTGGCGGTGATCCCGGAGGTGCCGACCATTGCCGAAAGCGGCCTGGCCGGCTTCAACAGCACCATCTGGTTTGGCTTGTTCGGCCCCAAGGGGCTGGATCCGAAGCTCGGCAAGAAGATCAACGAGGCGGTCAAGGTGGCGCTGGAGACGCCGGCGATCCGCCAGAAGCTGATCGAAGCCGGGAATTCGCCGCGGATCGAGACGGTCGAGCAGTTCCGGACCACGGTCAAGGCGGACCGCCAGAAGTGGGCGGGCGTAGTGAAGAGCGTGGGGGCGTCGATCGACTGACCCCGGGGTTGCTGGCATGCCGTGACAGTATCTTGCCCTGCTTGACGGTAGCGCGCCGTACCGCCCATACGGATATGCAGACATAGATGCAGATACAGACGCCCCCGCGGCCAGCGCCGCGGGGGCGTTTTCTTTTGTCCATCCTCGGCAAGAGACCTTCCGCGCAGCGCCGTCCGCCTGATATTAAGTGGCTGCTTACGAGTCAGCGGACTGGCCCTATAATGAGGCCTTGCCCGCGGTCCCCCGCCGGCCCGTTCGTCGCGGGCCGGTCCTTGCGGCGGCGGCGCTGTCCTCTCCCTATCTCCAGACATGACATTCCGAACGCCCCAGGCCTTGCTCCGCCCCTGGCATCGTATTGCCCCGGCCGAGCGGGCCGGCTTTTTCGAGGGCGCGCGCTATTTCGCGCCGTCTTTGCCCGCGGTGTTTTCCTGGGGGCTGGTGACCGGCGTCGCCATGAGCAAGTCGGTGATGAGCGTGCCCGAGGCCATCGGCATGTCGCTGCTGGTCTATGCGGGCTCGGCCCAGTTGTCCGTGCTGCCGCTGTTCGCGGCCGGCCTGCCGCTTTGGACGGTCTGGCTGACCGCCGCCATCGTCAACCTGCGTTTCGTCATCTTCAGCGCCGGGCTGCAGCCGCACTTCAGCTACCTGCCGCTGTGGCGCCGTACGCTGCTGGGCTCCTTCAATGGCGACCTGCATTTCGTGTATTTCATGCAACGCTATGCCATGCCGGGCTACGAGCCAGGCAAGGAAGGCTACTTCTGGGGCATGGCGCTGACCAACTTCGCCATGTGGCAGGTTTCGTCCATCATCGGCATTGTGCTGGCCAGCGTCTTCCCCGATAGCTGGGGCCTGGCCCTGGCCGGCACCCTGGCGCTGATCCCGGTGATGGTTTCCACCGTGAACTCGCGTTCCACGCTGCTGGCGGTGGCGGTGGCCGCGACCCTGGCGCTGCTGTGCTTCGACCTGCCTTACCGGCTTGGCCTGGTGGCGGCGGTGGTGGGCGCCATCGCGGCCGGCATGGCCAGCGACGAACTGGCGGCCCGCGCGACCCTGCGCGGGATCCGCAGCCGCAAGGCGGCACATGCGCAGGCTGCGGCGCACCCGGTGCATTCGGCGGAGGACCGGGCATGAGCCATCTCGAGATCTGGATCGCGCTGGTGGGCATGGCGGTGGTGACCATCGTCACCCGCGCGCTGTTCCTGATGGCGGGCGAGCGCGTGACCGTGCCGGACCGTATCCAGCGCGCGCTGCGCTACGCGCCGGCGGCGGCGCTGGCGGCCATCATCCTGCCCGACCTGATGACCTGGCAGGGGCATTTCACAGTGGCCCCGGGCAATTACAAGCTGGTGGCCGGGGCGGTTGCCCTGGTGTTCTACCTGCTGACGCGGCGCATGCTGGGGATGATCGCGGCCGGGATGGCGGTCTACACCGGGCTGCGCCTGCTCGCCTGAGCGGCAAGTCCGCGCCATGGTCCGCCAACCGGGCCAGGCGATGTCCAGCCCGGCGGGCGCCGCCTAGGCAGGGCCTGAACCCGCTCCGGTGCCGGCATCGCCGGCGGGCTCGAGCGCCGTGCCCAGCTGGGTCAGCAGGCGCGCCAGCCGGGCCTGGGTACCGGTACCCGTCTTGAGGAAGACCGCCTTGAGCTGGCTGCGGGCGGTTTCATGCCGCACGCCCAGGCGCTCGCTGGCTTCGGGCAGGCCCATGCCGGTGGTCAGCAGGCTGGCCAGCCGGATCTCCGCCGGGGTCAGGCCGTAGAGCTCGCGCAGCACGCGCGGGAGTTGCGCCGGCGACTGCGCATCCTCGTGGATGACGGCCAGCGCCGTGGGCTTTTGCCAGGGGCTGGCAAAGATGTGCGACGGCGGTAGCGGCAGCACGATCACCTGTGCGCAGCTGCCATCGGCATGGCGGGCCAGTGCCGCCTGCGCCGCCACCGCGCTGCCTGGCGCGCAGGCGGCGGCCACCATGTCGGCCAGCGGGCGCGACATCTGCCATTCGCCGGTCTTGCCAGAGGGGTCCAGCCGCCGCACCCAGCGCTCGCCGATACCGTTGCTCAGCAAGACGCGGCGCGCGGCCGAATAGGCAATCACGCCGAACGACAGGCGTTCCAGTATCTGCCCCGAGAGCTGCGCGAGCGTCGACAGCCCGATGGTGCGCTCACGCATGGCCATGGCGCTGCGCATATGGGGCAGCGCCCAGTCCAGCGCCCTGGTGTCGGTCTCGGTGAACACGCCTTGCGAGAACGAGCGCTGCAGCGAGAAATACACCTCGTAGTGTGGCTGCCGTTCCACCAGGCAGGCGGCGTAAGAGCACAGGTCGAAGCGGTGGAGGAAGTCGCGGTAGAACGGGCTGCGCTGCATCGAACCTTCGCCGAAATCGCGAGCGTCGACGTACCACTGCCCGGGCGACAGCTTGTGGGCGAACAGCTTGCCCGGGTCCAGTTCGTGGAATTCGTTTTCGTAGGCGCTGAACAGTTCCCGCACCGGGCGCACCGTTTCGTTGACCGTCATCAGGTCGCGATCGGTGTCCCGCATGATCATCGAAGCGTGCGCGCTGCCCACGATGCCGCTCATGGCAAGCAGGCTTTGCTGCCATGCCTGCGCGTCGAGAATCCCCTCGTACAAGCCACGGATTGCCCCGTGCATGTCTTCATTCATGATTACCCCTGCCTTCGCGACCAACGGCATTAGCCGGGTGGCGCCGACGCTGCTTCTGGCTCAGCGCGTTCGGCTCCCCTGCCTTGGGTCCCGTCTTGGGCGGGCCTCTGGCTATGTTCTTGTGCGCATAACTTGCACGCTTTCCATCAGCCTACGAGACCGTGCCGGATTGTCGCACCCCTCTTTCAGGGGGACTGTTCGGGGTGCGCCGCGTATCGCTCGCCGCATGTGGCGAAAGCGGCACCCTTCCTCGGTGGCATCATGGGCCCATTCCCGCAAAATGGCCCTTGCGATCAGGTAAAATGCCGATTTTCCCCGATTTTTGCTCCCAGCCAACCGCCATGACCTCTGTCCTGCGTCTTTCCGATCTCATCTCCGAAGGCAAAATTGCCGGCAAGCGTGTTTTTATCCGTGCCGACCTGAACGTGCCGCAGGATGACGCCGGCAATATTACCGAAGACACCCGCATCCGCGCCTCGGTGCCGGCGATCGAGGCCTGCCTGGCGGCCGGCGCCGCCGTGATGGTGACGTCGCACCTGGGCCGCCCGACCGAGGGCGAGTTCAAGCCCGGGGATTCGCTGGCGCCGGTCGCCCAGCGCCTTGGCGAACTGCTCGGCAAGCCGGTCAAGCTGGTGCAGAACTGGGTCGACGGCACCGGCGAGGTCAGCCAGGTCAAGCCCGGTGAAGTGGTGCTGCTGGAAAACTGCCGCGTCAACAAGGGCGAGAAGAAGAACAGCGACGAACTGGCGCAGAAGATGGCAAGGCTGTGCGATGTCTATGTGAACGACGCCTTCGGCACCGCGCACCGCGCCGAGGCCACCACCCATGGCATCGCCAGGTATGCGCCCGTCGCCTGCGCCGGCCCGTTGCTGGCGGCCGAGATCGATGCGCTGGGCAAGGCTCTGGGCCAGCCGGCGCGTCCGCTGGTGGCCATCGTCGCCGGCTCCAAGGTTTCCACCAAGCTGACCATCCTCAAATCGCTGGCCAGCAAGGTGGACAACCTGATCGTCGGTGGCGGCATCGCCAATACCTTCATGCTGGCGGCCGGGCTCAAGATCGGCAAGTCGCTGGCCGAGGCCGACCTGGTGGGCGACGCCCGCGCCATCATCGACATCATGGCCGCACGCGGCGCCTCGGTGCCGATCCCGGTGGACGTGGTGTGCGCCAAGGAATTCAGCGCCAGCGCCACCGCCACCGTCAAGGATGCACGCGACGTGGCCGACGACGACATGATCCTGGATATCGGTCCCAAGACCGCCCGGATGCTGGCCGAGCAGCTCAAGGCCGCCGGTACCATCGTGTGGAACGGCCCGGTCGGCGTGTTCGAGTTCGACCAGTTCAGCAACGGCACGCAGGTGCTGGCGCAGGCCATCGCCGAGTCCAAGGCCTTTTCGATCGCCGGTGGCGGCGATACCCTGGCGGCGATCGCCAAGTACGGCATTGCTGACCGCGTGGGCTATATCTCCACCGGCGGTGGCGCCTTCCTGGAGTTCCTGGAAGGCAAGAAGCTGCCCGCCTTCGAGGTGCTGGAACAGCGCGCGGCAGGCTGAGGTGCGGGGTTTCCGCGTGAATGGCGCGCGCCTGGACGGCGCGCGCGGCCTGGCGGCATTGCTGCTGGCCGGGGCGTTGCTGGCCCTGGCCGCGTGCGGCCGCTCGGGCAACGGGCCCGAAGGGCGCCCACCGGCGGCCCCTGCCGCCGCGGGCATGCCCGCGGCCGAACTGGCGCGCGCGCAGGGTGGCGCCCAGGGCGAGCAGCAGGAGGCGGAACGCCGCTACCTGGCGCTCAAGTACGCGCTGACGGTGGAAAACACCGCAGAAGCGCTGGAAGGCGGCTGGAAGAGCGTGGTGGAACGCTGCCAGGCGCTGGGCTGCGAATTGCTGGAGGCCGGCTTCACGCGCAGCCGCGATGGCGCGCCGCCGCGCGGCGAACTGCGCGCGCGCGTCGCGCCCAAGTCCCTGCCCGATCTGCTGAAGGCGGCGGAGCAGGGCGGCACCGTGGTATCCAACACGGTATCGAGCGAGGACAAGACCGACCAGGTGATCGATGCCGAGGCGCGCATCAAGAACACCACGGAGTTGCGCGACCGCCTGCGCGCCATGCTGCAGAACGCGCGCGGCCCGCTGCGCGACGTGATCGAACTGGAGCGCGAGCTGGCGCGCGTGCAGGCCGAGCTGGACACCATCAACGGCCTGCGCAAGCTGCTGGCGGCGCAGACCGACCGCAACGAGGTCCATATCGACTTCGTCGCGCGCGAGAGCTTCGTCAGCCAGCGCAAGGTGTCGCCGCTGCGCGAAGCCTATAACGATATTGCCGGGCTGTTCCTCGGCAGCCTGGCCATGCTGATCCGCGTGGCCGCCGGTGCGCTGCCGTGGTTGCTGGTCGGCGTGCCATTGCTGTGGCTGGCGCTGGCCTGGCGCCGGCGCCGCGCGGCGCGCAGGAAACAGGCCTTGCCGGCGCCGCCGGACGGCGCTGGCTCTCGATAAGGAAAACAAGCTAATGACCCGCTCGACCAAGATCGTTGCCACCATCGGCCCCGCTTCCAGCACGCTGGAGATGCTCACGCGCATGATCGCGGCCGGAGTCGATGTGGTACGCCTGAACTTCTCCCATGGCAAGGCCGAGGACCATATCGAGCGCGCCCGCCTGGTGCGGGAGGCGGCCAGGACCTGCGGCCGGGAGGTCGCCATCATGGCCGACCTGCAGGGACCGAAGATCCGCGTCGGCAAGTTCGAGCACGGCAAGATCACGCTGCATCCCGGCGAGCCGTTCATCCTCGATTCCACCTGCACCCTGGGCAACCAGGAGCGCGCCGGCCTGGACTACGAAGACCTGCCGCGCGACGTGGGTCCCGGCGACCTGCTGCTGCTCAACGACGGCCTGATCGTGCTGGTGGTGGACCGCGTGCTTGGCCACGAGATCTTCACCACGGTGCGCATCGGCGGCGAGCTGTCCAACAACAAGGGCATCAACCGCCAGGGCGGCGGCTTGTCGGCGCCGGCGCTGACCGCCAAGGACATGGAGGACATCAAGACCGCCATGGCGCTGGGCGCGGATTATGTCGCGGTGAGCTTTCCCAAGAACGCCACCGATATGGAAATGGCGCGCCAGCTCGCCGCGGTGGCCGGGCAGCCGCACCAGCACAAGGCCCGCATGATCGCCAAGATCGAGCGCGCCGAGGCGATCCGCCCAGGCGTGCTGGAGGAGATCCTGCAGGCATCCGACGGCATCATGGTGGCGCGTGGCGACCTGGCCGTGGAAGTCGGCAACGCGGCCGTGCCGGCGCTGCAAAAGCGCATGATCCGGCTGGCGCGCGAAGCCAACAAGCTGACCATCACCGCCACCCAGATGATGGAGAGCATGATCGTCAACGCGGTGCCGACCCGCGCCGAGGTGTCGGACGTCGCCAATGCCGTGCTGGACGGCACCGACGCCGTGATGCTGTCGGCCGAGACCGCCGCCGGCCGCTATCCGGTGGAAACCGTGGAAGCCATGGCCGCGGTCTGCGTCGAGGCCGAGAAATCCGAGGTGGTCCAGCTCGACACCGATTTCCTGAACCAGACCTTTGGCCGCATCGACCAGTCGATCGCCATGGGCGCCTTGTTCACCGCCTATCATTTGCAGGTGAAGGCCATTGCCGCGCTGACCGATTCCGGGGCCACCGCGCTGTGGATGAGCCGGCACCGCATCCATGTGCCGATCTATGCGATGACGCCCAACCTGGCGTCGCAGCGCAAGATGCAGCTCTACCGCAATGTGGTGCCGCTGCCGCTGGAGGCCAGCGCCGACCGCGATACGGCGCTGGAGCAGGCCGAGGAACTGCTGCTGTCGCGCGGCGTGGTGCAGCGCGGCGATTTTATCGTGCTGACGATCGGCGAGCCGATGGGCCAGCCGGGCGGTACCAATACGCTGAAGATCGTCCGGGTCGGCGCCTGATGTGTGCCGCGCCGGACAGACAGCCGGCGCCCGCACGCGCAGGATAAGCCGCACGCGACCCATCGAGGACGCGACCGGACGAATACGCCAATACGCGAATACGCGAATACGCCAATACGCCAATAAACGAATACCGGGACACCCCATTCTTTCTTTAGGAGTTTGACATGCCACTCGTATCGATGCGCCAGCTGCTCGACCACGCCGCCGAAAACGGCTACGGTCTGCCGGCTTTCAACGTGAACAACCTGGAACAGGTTCAGGCCATCATGCAGGCCGCCGACGAAGTCAATGCGCCGGTGATCATGCAAGCCTCCGCAGGCGCCCGCAAGTATGCCGGCGAGCACTTCCTGCGCCACCTGATCGAAGCCGCGGTGCAAGCCTACCCGCATATCCCGGTGGTGATGCACCAGGATCACGGCCAGTCCCCGGCCATCTGCCAGGCCGCGATCGACCTGGGTTTCTCCTCGGTGATGATGGATGGCTCGCTGCGTGAAGACGGCAAGACCCCGTCCGACTACGAGTACAACATCGACGTGACCCGCAAGGTGGTGCAGCTGTCGCATGCCATCGGCGTCACCGTGGAAGGCGAACTCGGCTGCCTGGGCTCGCTCGAGACCGGCGAAGCCGGCGAGGAAGACGGCATCGGCGCCGAAGGCAAGCTGGACCACTCCATGCTGCTGACCGACCCGGAACAGGCCGCCGACTTCGTCAAGGCCACCCAGCTCGACGCGCTGGCCATCGCCATCGGCACCTCGCACGGCGCCTACAAGTTCACCCGCAAGCCCACCGGCGACATCCTGGCGATCAGCCGCATCAAGGAAATCCACGCCCGCATCCCCAACACCCACCTGGTGATGCACGGCTCGTCCTCGGTACCGCAGGAACTGCTGGAAGAGATCCGCCAGTTCGGCGGCGACATGAAGGAAACCTACGGCGTGCCGGTCGAGGAAATCCAGGAAGCCATCAAGTACGGCGTGCGCAAGATCAATATCGACACCGATATCCGTCTGGCCATGACCGGCGCGATTCGCCGCTTCTTCGCCGAGAACCCCAGCAAGTTCGATCCGCGCGAGTACCTGAAGCCGGCCCGCGAAGCCGCCAAGCTGGTCTGCAAGGCACGCTACATCGCCTTCGGTTGCGAAGGCCAGGCCGGCAAGATCAAGCCGGTCTCGCTCGACGCCATCGCCCAGCAGTACAAGTCGGGCGCGCTGGCCCAGGTCGTGCAGTAAGCAGAACCCGTGCCGTCCCCGCGTGAATCCCGTGAAAAGGACCAGCGCGGGGACGACGCTTTTCAGGCCCCGGCGCTGCTTGCCGGGGCCCGAGAGGCGCTAACAAAATGGAGCGAGGCCGCTTCATTCTCTTAGTGCCTCCTATCGGAACCACCATGTCGAACGCTCTCTATCAGTCCTCCATCACTTCGCTGCCGCTGCTCGGCCACGGCAAGGTCCGCGACAACTACGCCGTCGGCGACGACAAGCTGCTGATCGTCACCACCGACCGCCTGTCGGCCTTCGACGTCATCCTGGGCGAGCCGATCCCGGCCAAGGGCCGCGTGCTCAACCAGATGGCCAACTTCTGGTTCAAGAAGCTGGCCCACATTGTCCCCAACCACGAGACCGGTGTCAGCGCCGAGAGCGTGGTGAGCCCGGCCGAGATCGAGCAGGTGCAAGGCCGCGCGGTGGTGGTCAAGCGCCTCAAGCCCATCCTGGTGGAAGCCGTGGTGCGCGGCTACCTGGCCGGCAGCGGCTGGAAGGACTACCAGGCGACCGGCAGCGTGTGCGGCGTCGAGCTGCCGGTTGGCCTGCAGAATGCGCAGAAGCTGCCGGAGCCGATCTTCACCCCGGCCGCCAAGGCCGAGATGGGCGAGCACGACGAGAACATCTCCTTTGCCGAGACGGAAGCGCGCATCGGCGCCGACCTGGCGCGCCAGATGCGCGACATCTCGATCCGCCTGTACAAGGAAGCGGCCGACTACGCAGCCACGCGCGGCATCATCATCGCCGATACCAAGTTCGAATTCGGCCTGGACGAGAACGGCACGCTGACGCTGATGGACGAAGTGCTGACCGCCGATTCCTCGCGCTTCTGGCCCGCCGATTCGTACCAGGTCGGCACCAATCCGCCGTCCTTCGACAAGCAGTTCGTGCGCGACTGGCTGGAAGCCGTGCGCATCGACGGCAAGCCCTGGCCCAAGACCGCCCCGGCGCCGGCCCTGCCTGCCGACGTGATCGAGAAGACTGCCGCCAAGTACCGCGAGGCGCTGACGCGCCTGACCGGCGAGGAACTGCAGTAATTCTTGAAGGCGGCGCGGGCGGCGACGCTGGCCGAAGCCGGCAGGATGCGCCAGCGTCGCTTGAAGTGCCTGACGATGTTTACTCCCTCTCCCCCCGGCCCCTCCCGCCGCGCGGGAGAGGGGAGCAGACCGCGGCAAGGCGAAGGTTGGCGCGATGACGATGACTGGTCGGCACGCGCCAGACGATAATTAAGGATTTGACGTGAGCAATACAGCCAAGCCGCTGGTCGGCGTTGTGATGGGCAGCAGTTCCGACTGGGACGTGATGCAGAACGCGGTCGCCATGCTGAAGGATTTCGGCGTGCCCTTCGAGGCGCGCGTGGTGTCCGCCCACCGCATGGCCGACGATATGTTCGAGTACGCCGCCACCGCGCGCGAACGCGGCCTGCGCGCCATCATCGCCGGTGCCGGCGGTGCCGCCCACCTGCCTGGCATGATCGCCGCCAAGACCATCGTGCCGGTGTTCGGCGTGCCGGTGCCGTCGCGCTACCTGCGCGGCGAGGATTCGCTGCTGTCGATCGTGCAGATGCCCAAGGGCGTGCCGGTCGCCACCTTCGCCATCGGCGAGGCCGGCGCCGCCAATGCCGCGCTGCACGCCATCGCCACCCTGGCCACCACCGACGACGCGCTGGCCGCGGCGCTGGAAGCGTTCCGCGCCAAGCAGACCGAAGCTGCGCGCGCGATGACGCTGCCGGTATAAGGCGCCAGCACTACCAGACCAGCTCAAAAGCCCTCGAATCCGGAAAGACGCGCCATGCCCACCGATATCCATCCCCACCTGGTCGAAGCCCACACGCCGGAGTCGCGTGCCGAGTTCGGCATCGACAGTCCCAGCGCACCGGTGCTGCCCGGCGCCTGGCTTGGCATGCTGGGCGGCGGCCAGCTCGGCCGCATGTTCGCCCATGCCGCGCAGTCGATGGGCTACAAGGTCTGCGTGCTCGATCCGGACCAGGACAGCCCGGCCGGCTCGATCGCCGAGAAGCACATCTGCGCGCCTTATACCGACGAGGCCGCGCTGGCCGAGATGGCAACGCTGTGCCCGGCGGTGACCACCGAATTCGAGAACGTGCCGTCGTTGTCGCTCGACCGGCTCGAACAGCTCGGTGCCTTCGTGGCGCCGCGCGGCTATTGCGTGTCGATCGCGCAGAACCGCATCGGCGAGAAGAAGTTCTTCGCCTCCTGCGCCGAGCGCACCGGCGTGCCCACGGCCCCGCACTGGGTGATCCAGCACGACGCCGACGTCGACCAGCTGCCGGAGCACCTGCTGCCCGGCATCCTGAAGACAGCCCGCATGGGCTACGACGGCAAGGGCCAGGCCCGCGTCAAGACCCGCGAAGACGTGCGTGCCGCCTGGCGCGCCATGCAGCATGTGCCCTGCGTGCTGGAGCAGATGCTGCCGCTGGCCTACGAGGTCTCGGTGCTGGCCGCGCGTGCCGCGGACGGCACTACCGCCACCTGGCCGCTGGCCGAGAACGTGCACCGCGACGGCATCCTGTTCTCCACCGTGATGCCCGCCACCAGCGTCTCCGACGAGATCGCCGCGCGGGCCCGCGCCGCCGCCGCCACCATCACCACCGAAATGGGCTATGTGGGCGTGCTGTGCATCGAGTTCTTCGTGCTGACCGACGGCTCGCTGATCGCCAACGAAATGGCGCCGCGCCCGCACAACTCCGGCCACATCACCATGGATGCCTGCGAGACCAGCCAGTTCGAACAGCAGGTGCGCGCCATGGCACGCCTGCCGCTGGGCAGCACGCGGCAGCATTCGGCCGGCAAGATGCTTAACCTGCTGGGCGATGCGTGGTTCGAGTTCGGCCTGGAGCGCACGCCGGCCTGGGACGAAGTGGTGGCGCAGCCGGGCGCCAAGCTGCACCTGTACGGCAAGAGCGATGCGCGCCCCTCGCGCAAGATGGGGCACGTCAACTGCGTGGGTGGCGAGGCGGCCGACGCCGGGCGCGCTTTCGATGCCGCGCTGAAGGCGTTGCATATCGCGCCCTGATTGCCTCGCCCTGGTCTCAGCGCCCTGAAGGGGCGCCACGCGGGCTCGCTGCCGTGGGCCCGCGGGCCGGAAACCCGCCACGTATTGGCGCATTGCCTGCTATATAGTTTCACTGCTTTATCGCTTTATCGCTTCGCCTACCTGCAGAGATTCCCGATGTCGCGCATGCCCACGTCCGCCGAACTTGACCAAGCGGTCCAACTGCTGGAGGCCGGCGAGCTGGTCGCCTTTCCCACCGAGACGGTCTACGGCCTCGGCGCCGACGCGGAAAACCCCCAGGCCATCGCCCGCATCTACGCGGCCAAGGGCCGCCCGACCGGCCATCCGATCATCGTGCACGTGGTGGACGGCGGCGACATCAGCTACTGGGTCGACGACGTACCGCCGGCCGCGCAGCAACTGATCGATGCCTTCTGGCCCGGCCCGCTCACGCTGATCCTCAAGCGCGCCGCCCATATCCCCGCGGCGGTGGCGGGCGGCCAGGACAGCATCGGCCTGCGCTGCCCCTCGCACCCGGTCGCGCAGGCGCTGCTGGCCCGCTTCAAGCGCGGGCGCGGCGGCATCGCCGCGCCGTCCGCCAACAAGTTCGGGCAGGTCAGCCCGACCACGGCCCAGCATGTGCGCGACGAGTTCGGCGACAGCGTCTTTGTGCTGGAAGGGGATGGCGTGGAGGTCGGGATCGAATCGACCATCGTCGACCTGTCGCGGCTGGAACAGGGCATCGGCCCGGTGTTGCTGCGCCCCGGCGCGATCACGCCGGCCATGATGGCGCAGGTGCTTGGCGTGATGCCCTTGCCCCCGGACGCGGCGGCGCCGCGTGCTTCCGGTACGCTCAAGGCGCACTATGCGCCGCACACGCCGCTGGCCTTGTCGTCTGCCGCCGACTTGCCGGCGCAGCTAGCCGACCTGCCGGCCGACGCCAGGGTGGCCTGGGTTGGCCAGCAGGCGGCTGCCGATCCGCGCTGCGTCTGGGTGCAGGCGCCTGCCGACGCGGAATCCTATGCGCGGGAGCTTTACCGTTTGTTGCGGAGGCTGGATAGGGAGGGGTATGGGCGGCTGGTGTTCGAGGCCTTGCCGGCTGGGCATGAGTGGGAGGGGGTTCGGGATCGCTTGCAGCGGGCTGCTGCTGCGTTTGGGGGGTGATGGGTTTAGGGTTTGACTGCAACTGCAACTGATTAACGGCCTAACGTCAAAGTCAAAATCAAAGTCAACGGCGGTTTCACCTCCCCTTCGGGGAGGCGACCTACTTTCTTGTCTTGCCAAGAAAGTAGGCAAAGAAGGCGCGCCGGATGGGGCTCAAAAACCCCTCTACTCCGCTCTTTTGAGCTGGCCACGAGGCGCCCCATACGGCATCCAACACCAACACGGCTCGCTTCGCATCGCGTGACAGGTGGCCCCTGGGGGCCTACGAAACCGGCGCTGTGTTTCCTGGTTCTGGATTGTGCAGATCTGGACCCTCGGTCATGTTTTGACCTGCTGCCTGCTCCGACTCCCCCCCGAATTACACACCTTCGTGTTCACCCGCAGAACGCTGCCGCCCGCCAACGATTCGGCGTAGCCGTGTGGCCCGCCCGCGGAGCGGGCCACACCCATGGCGATGCGAAGCGAGCCGTGGTGATACGGCTGCCCGTATGCGGCGCCTCGTCGTCGGGCCAAAAGAGCGGAGAAGAGGAGGCCATGTTTGAGTATCGCCTTAAGGCGATGCGAGTTTGGCCTCCGGCCGCTCTTTTGGTTCGACGACGAGGGGTCTTTCGCCGCATCCGGGTCGCCTTCTTTGCCTACTTTCTTGGCGAGACAAGAAAGTAGGTCGCCTCCCCGTAGGGGAGGTGAAACTGCCTTTGACGTTGACGTTGACGTTGACGTTGACGTTGACGTTGACGTTGACGTTGACGTTGACGTTGACGTTGACGTTGACGTTGACGTTGACGTTGACGTTAAGCCGTTAAGCCGTTAAGCCTTTGCAGTTACCCCCCTGCCCAAAAAAACAGCCAACCTTCACGGCGCACCCTGATAAACCCACTGCAACAACGCATCATGCGCATCCCGCGCCTGTGCCGCGTTCGCATGGTTGATATAACTCACCACCACATACCGATCCCCGTTCAAGGCATCGACATATCCCGCCAGCGCCCGTACGTCGGCAAGCGTGCCTGTTTTCATATAGGCATTGCCGGCGGCCCCGGCACGCGTCAGCCGGTTGCGCAGCGTGCCATCCACGCCCAGGATCGGCAGCGAATCGATCAGCACCGGTCCCACTTCGCTGGCCAGCGCCTGCTGTAGCAGGCGCGACATATCGTATGCGCTGATCCGTTCTTCGCGCGACAGCCCCGAGCCGTTGTCCAGCACCAGGTCCGGCATGTCCAGCCCCTGGCGGTTCAGCCAGCGCTGTACCACCTTGGCCGAGCGCGCGGTGCTGGCCGGGCCGCTGCGGTCGATTTCGGCGCCGATGGTCAGGTATAGCTGGCGCGCCATTACGTTGTTGGAGAACTTGTTGATGTCGCGCACGATCTCCGACAGCGGCTGGCCGTAGTGGCGCGCCAGCACGAAGGCGCCGCGCGGGACGCGGCCTACGCGCAGTGCCGGCTGGTGGGTGAAGCGCCCGCCGGCCAGCTGCCATTCGGCAACGAAGCCGCCCCAGGCGAACTCGTTGTGCGACAGCGTGGCGATATTCACCACGTGTTCGCCGCAGTCCGCGGCGTAGCTGCCGTCGAAGGAGGCCAGCACGGTGCCGTCGGCCTGCGGCGTGACCGACGGCCGGGCGCGCGCGGACCAGTCGCCGCATTTGCCGTTGGCGAGCGCGAGGCGGTTGTCGAGCTTGAGCTGCGCCAGCGCGGGAGTGACGGATACCGCAACCGACTGGGTGGCCGGCTCGGGCGTGATGGTGAAGGACAGCGTCTTGAACGAATACAGCAACGCGTCCGGGCTGACGTTGTAGGCGCGCTGGGTTTCTCCGTCGATGGTGCCGCCGGTACCGATGGAAGGATCGAAGAAGCTGCGGTCCAGCACCAGGTCGCCGTTGATGGTGGTGGCGCCCGTGGCGCGCGCGGTGGCTACCAGCTTGGCCATTTCTTCAGGCACCAGCTTGGGATCGCCATGCCCGCGCAGGTAGATGCTGCCGTTGATGGTGCCGTCGGGGCCGGGCTGGCTGTCGGCGTAGAGCGTGGTCTGCCAGCGGTAGGCGGGGCCGAGCAATTGCAGGCCGGCGAAGGTGGTGACCAGCTTCATGGTCGAAGCCGGGTTCATCGGCGCCTGCGCGTTCCAGCTGGCCCGCGGCGCGTGCGCGCCGACCTTGATCACATAGAAGCTGGTGGCGGAGGCCGGCACATGGGCGCGCCGCAGCGCGGTCAGCACGCTGGCCGGCAGGCCTGAGCGCGCGGTGCCGGGCTCGGCGGCCGCGGCGGCAGTGTGGGTGGCCTTGGCTTTGTGGGCGGCGGGTTTGGCGGCGGCCGGCAGGCCGTGGATGCAGAGCAGCCCGGCGGCGCAAAGCGGCAGCAGGCGGCGAAGGAATGGGGAGCGGCGTTTCAGCATGGTGCCCATGTTAACGCATGGACATGGGGCAACGGATGACGCCGCGCCGAGATTTACACCGTGCCTGCCGGGTCCGGCTTCGTGGCGGGCGCGGGCTGTGCGAGCCGGCCGAGCAAGTCGCGCAGCGTGTCCTGCTGTTGCGGCGTCAACGCGGCTGCCACGCGTGCATCGTGTTCGCATACCGCAGCGGTGGCCGCCGCCAGCGTGCGGCGGCCGGCGGGTGTCAGCACCAGGCTGTAGGCGCGGCGGTCGTGCGGCGCGGGGCGGCGCGCCACCAGCTTCATCTCTTCCAGCGCGTCCACCAGCAGCACCGCGCCGGAACGCGCGATGCCCAGGATGCGGGCCAGCTCGGTCAGCTTGAGATGCGGATTGCGCGAGACGATGACCAGCGCGGAGAAGCGCGGCGGCGTGATATGCCACTGCGCCAGCGATTGCACGAAGTCTTCGTAGATGCGGATCTGCGCGCGGCGGATCGCGTAGCCGACCAGGCTGTCGAGCACGCCATAGTCGATGTCGGCCACATGCGCATCGAAGCCGCCGCTATCTGCCCGGCCGCCCGGTGATGCCGCATCGCGGGCGCCGGCGGGATTGGGGGCGAGGGCTTCGCGGCTGCGGCGCGGACGCGCCTTTGCTGTGGTCATGGGCCTTGGCGTTGGTGAGTGGAGAGCGTGCCGGCGCGCGCGCAGCGGCGGTCCGGTCTGCTGTGGTCCGGTGTCTAGTTTAGTTGACCTGAAAATACCGCATTTCCACCCGGTCGGGATGGCGTGCCCCGGTGGCCACGAACAGGTGCTGCATAAGCCAGCCATACTCCGGCGCCGCGGTTTCGAAACGCGGCGCGGTGCGGAAGTAGATCAGGCCTGGATCGATGGTCTCGCCGGCACCCAGGCGCGCGATCAGGTCGGCAGGACCGCTGCGCAAGCCGGCATTGACGATATAGATGCGGGCGCCGCCGGTGGTCTCCAGCACGTAGCGGGCTTCGATATCCGCCACGATGATGCCGTCGCCGGCGTCGCGCCGCACCAGTTGGAAATCCGCGCCGCCGGGCAGGATGCGTCCCTGCAGGCGGGGCCCGCGCACCTCGCCGTCCAGGATGGGAATCACGCGGCGGTTGCCCAGTGCGCTGGGGCCGACCTCGGTGACCGGCGCCAGCCGGAAGCTGAAGTCGGCCACATGCTCCAGCGTCGGCGACGGCAATGCGGCAAAAGCGGCGCAGGCGGATGGCACGGTCATTTCAGCAACTTCCAGTTGCCGTTGTCGATGGTCAGCATCACCCGGCCGCGCGTGTCGAAGCCGAAGTGATCCTGCGCGGTGTAGTTCAGCACGCCGTGCGAAACCACGATATTGCGCTCGCTTTCCAGCGCGGTCTTGAGCGCCTGGCGAAACGCCGGCGTGCCCGGCCTGGCCTGCCTGAGCGCCACCGGCACGATACGCTGCAGCACCAGCCCCGCATCGTAGGGATGGGCGCCGAACTGGGTGCGGCTGTCGGGCCCGTATTGCTTCTCGTAGCGGCTCACATAGTCCATTCCCGGCTTCTTCACGGCATTGCCGTCTGCCAGTTGCTCGGCCACGATCACCGGGCCCGCCGGCAGGATGGCGCCGTTGACGGCCTTGCCGCCGATGCGGATCAGGTCCTTGGTGGCGGCGCCGTGCGTGTGATAGACCGGGCCCGCATAGCCGCGCTCGCGCAGCGCGGTGTGGGGCAGGGCCGCGCCGGTGCCGGCACCGGCGATGAGCACGGCGTCGGGGCGGGCGGCGATCAGCTTGAGCGTTTGCGCGGTGACGCTGGTGTCCGAGCGCGCATAGCGCTCGGTGGCGACGAGGCGGATGCCGCGCGCGGTGGCGGCGGCGGTGAATTCCTTGAGCCAGGTTTCGCCATAGGCGTCGGCGAAGCCGATAAAGGCGATGGTCTTGACGCCCCTGGCGTGCGCGGCTTCCGCCACGGCTTGCGCCATCAGCCCGACGGGCTGCGCCAGGCGGTAGGTCCATTCGCCGCGGCCGGGCTTGAGTTCGATCGGCGAGAAGGCGAGCTGCACGGTCTGGCTTTCGTCGGCGACTTCGGCAATGGCGATCGAGGGGGCCACCGCCGAGGAGCCAAGGATGATGTCGACCTTGTCCTCGCTGACAAAGCGGCGCGCCACCTTGGTGGCCTGGGTGGGGTCGGAGCCGTCGTCCAGCACGATGTAGCGGATCTTCTCGCCGCCGATGGTCTCCGGCAGCAAGGGCATGCTGTTCTTCTGCGGAATGCCGAGCGAGGCCGAAGGGCCGGTCGACGAGATGCTGACGCCGACCGTCACGTCGGCCAGCGCGGGGGCGGCGCCGAGCGCGGCGGCAAGGGCTGCCGCCGCGCACCCGGTACGGACGCTGGCTGCGCGGCTTGCGGCGGCGGGCGGATTGGCGAGTCGGACAAGGCTGAGGCGCGGCACGATGTCTCCTGTATTCATTGACGCCGGCTTCTCACGGCCGGCCGGTAGGTAGATGACGGCAGACCGCCGGACGAAGCGGCTAGCGCGGCGTCGCCTGCAGCGACTGGCGGTCGAAGCCGGCCAGCTGCTTGTAGCGCAGCGCAATCGCTTCCAGCTCCGCGCGTGGAATCACAGCGTCGATATTGTCGAAACCTTGCGGCGCGCGCTGTTCGGCAAGCTGCATGACCTGTTCGGGCCCATTGAGACGGTTGCGCAGTACGATGGCCGCGGTGCGCGGCAGCCGTTCCGCCTCGTATTCGCGCAAGGCGTAGCCGGCGCCTTGCACGTCGCCCGGCGCGCCGTTGGCCAGCAGGCTGTCCATCAGGCAGCGCGCGTCCAGTATGGCTTGCGCGCTGCCGTTGGAGCCGATCGGGTACATCGGGTGGGCGGCGTCGCCCAGCAGCGTCACGCGGTCGAAGGTCCAGCGCGGCAGCGGGTCCTTGTCGACCATGGGGAATTCGTAGATGGCCTGCGCGCCGTCGATCAGCGCGGGAATATCGATCCAGTCCCACTGCCAGCCGGCAAAGGCCGCGCTGAACACGGACTTGCCGACCTGCTTGTTCCAGTCGCTGCGTGGCGGCGTATCCGAGACGTGATCGGGCACGCGCAGCTCGGCGATCCAGTTGACCAGCGAGCGTCCTTCGCGGCGCAATGGCTCGGAGATCGGGTAGGCCACGAACTTCTGGTCCTGGTGTCCGGCCATGAACATCGAGCTGCCGTCGAGATAGGGCGGCGCTTCGGTGACGGCCCGCCACAGCGTGCGGCGCGAGAAGCGCGGCGCATCGCCTTGCGGATAAAAGTGGCGGCGCACCGCGGAGTGGATGCCGTCGGCACCCACCAGTACATCGGCCCGGGCCGTGACCTGCGCGTTGTCGCTGCGCCGGCGCAGCGTGAACGCCACCGGATCGCCGGCACGGGCGCCGGTGCTCACCACGGATTCGAAAGCATGCCCGGTGTGCACGCGTTGTGCGCCCAGGCGTTCCACCACGGTGCGGTAGAGCAGCATCTGGAACTCGCCGCGGTGGATGGAGAACTGCGGCCAGTCGTAGCCCGCCGCGCGTCCGCGCGGCTCGTGCCAGATACGTTGGCCAAGCTTGTTGTAATAGGACAGCGACGAGGTCTGCACGGCCAGCGCGGCCAGTGCGTCATGCAGGCCGAGCTCGGCCAGCTCCCGCACCGCATGCGGCAGCAGGTTGATGCCCACGCCGAGCGGACGCAGCGCTTCGCTGGCTTCCCACACCTCGGCCTCGATGCCGTGCCGGTGGCAAAGCAGTGCCAGCGTCAGGCCGCCGATGCCGCCGCCGGCAATCGCGATCTTCATGATGTCGTCTCCTCGGCTTGTCATGGCTGGCCGCATCGCTCTCCAGGGCAGCGTCGGCGGCAAGCGGAATAATTGTTATGGAGTATAACTAAATGGCCGGACGCTTCAAGCGCCGCGAGATGCGGGGATACCCGCAAGGCGGCAGCCGTCGACGGGGTTTGTGGGAATCCTCTGACAGCGGATTCGGTGTGGGCCGGGTCGCGGCGTGCTGTATTGGCCTCCATACTGCTTGCGTATGCCGCGATGCCGGATCTTGCGGTGACCGCAACAGCCCTGGGTGAATTGCCAGGCGCAAAGAACCAATCGATCAAGGAGCCCCATCATGCGTACCGTGATCCTGTCCCTGATGCTCGCCGCCCTGCTGAGCGCAGCGGGCTGCGCCGGCATGACGCCCAGGCAGCGCAATACCGTGATCGGCGCGGGCGTCGGCGGCGTGGCCGGCGCGGCCCTGATCGGCGGCCCGGGGGCCACGCTCGGTGGCGCGGCCCTGGGTGGCGTGGTCGGCAACGTGGTGACCCCTGGGCGCAGGTAGGCGGAAGGGCGGGGGCGCTTCAGGCGCCGCCGCGCTGGACAACACCGTTGGCTTTGCTTGTTGTGCCTACTAGCCAAACCAACCTTCTCCCCATGAGGGGGGAGAGGGAGTAAACACCGTCGTCATTGCAGACGGTTTTGGCGCATCCGGCCGGCCTTGGCAGATGCCTCAGGCCGACTCGGCCATCGGCTTGCCATGCTTGCCGGCCGTGCTGCCCACGGGGAATACAGCGTCGTAAGCCCAGTTGTAGATGAAGGCGTAGACCACGTAGAACGCCGCCACCGCGATGTCCATGATGAAGGCGTCCAGCAGGCTCATGCCGAGATACCAGGAAACCATCGGCAGGAAGACCACCAGCAGCCCCAGTTCGAACAGGATCGCGTGCAGTACCCGCACGGCCACCGGTTTGCGCAGCTGCCCGGTGAACCGCAGCATGGCCTTGTCGAAGAGCAGGTTGTAGAGATAGTTCCAGCCGGCGGCGATCACCGACGCCACCACCGCGATGATGCCCATCTGGTGCAGGGCGAAACCGAACAGCCAACTGCCCACGGGCGCGAAGATCAGCAGGCCGATCAATTCGAAACCGACGGTGTGGCGAATCCTGTCCTTGGTACTGCGCATGATGCTTCCTGTTTGGCGTGAATGCAGGCCATTCTATCTATAATTCTGGGATGGTAAAGTTGGTATCCATCGCTAAAAACGATGGATTGGCCGGCTGCCGTTTTACAGGATCCCCGATGAGTCTTTCGCTCGAACAATTGCAGGCCTTCGCCGCCGCCGCCGAATGCGGCTCGTTTTCCGCCGCGGCGCGCCGCTTGGGCAAGGCCCAATCCGTGGTCAGCGCGGCCGTGGCCAATCTGGAAATCGATCTCGGCAACCAGCTGTTCGACCGCAGCGGCCGCTATCCCACCCTGACCGCGGCGGGCGAACGCCTGCTGGCCGAGGCGCGCGTGATCCTGGAGCGCTGCGAGCATTTCCGCGGGGTGGCCAAGAGCCTGGGCGAGGGCGTGGAGAGCCGCCTGGTGCTGGCGGTGGACGAGTTGTATCCGGAGGAAACCCTGGGCGTGATGCTGGAAGAATTCTCGGCCTGCTTTCCCGCGGTGGAGCTGGAGTTGCTGTTTCCCCTGATGGAGGACGTCAGCCGGCTGGTGCTGCAAGGCAACGCCGACCTCGGCCTGATGTGGCGCCAGGAAGTGTTGCCGCCGGAGCTGGGGTTCCGCGCGCTGGGCTGGGTGCCGATGCAGATCATCTGCGCGCCCGACCATCCGCTGGCGGACCAGCGCGTGGGCTGGGAAGAGCTAAAGCGCTACCGCCAGCTGATGGTGGCGACCCGTAGCGACAGCGAGGAAAAAATGCGGCTGCGGGTGGCCGCCGAAGTCTGGTGGGTGGAGAGCCAGTGGGTCATCGTCGAACTGGTCAAGCGGCGTCTGGGCTGGGCCTTCGTGCCCTGGCACGTGGCGGCCAATTCGCCGGCGGCGGCGCAGCTGGTGTCGCCGGTGCTGGAGTTCGACGACCAGGACTGGCCGGTGGCGATGGAGCTGGTCTGGCACAAGCAGCGGCCGCTCGGCAAGGCCGCCACCTGGCTCAAGGAGCGGGTCAGCAAACAGCCGTTGCCGCGCCCGCAGAGCCGGCGCCCGGCGTCGGGCGGAGCCGCTACCTGACCAGGCCGAATTCCTTCGCCAGCGCGCCATAGCGCTGCACCGTGCTTTTCACGTAGGCATCCAGCGCCGCGCCGCGCAGCGCCGTGGGGAACAGCCCTTGCTCGGCGCGCAGGCGGGCGAAGGCCGGGCTGGCCTGCAGGCGTTCGAAGCGGCTCGCCCAGCGCTGGTAGTCCGCCTGCGGGACCTTCGGCCCCATGTAGAAGCCGCGCACGATGGGCCAGGTGATGTCGTAGCCTTGTTCGCGCGCGGTGGGCACGCCCGCCAGCCTGCCCGGCAGGCGCTGTTCGGCCAGCACGGCGAGGATGCGGATGCCGCCCGTGCCGAGCTGCAGCGCGGCTTCGGAGGCATCGCCGGACACTGCCTGCACGTGGCCGGCCGCCAGCGCCGTAAAGGCTTCCCCGCCGCCCTCGAATCCCACGAAGCGCATGCGCTTGTAGCCCACGCCGGCCTGCCTGGCCAGCAGCGCGGCCTTGATCCAGTCCTGGTTGCCGATGGTGCCGCCGGCGCCGAACAGCACCTGGTCGGGATCCGACCCGAGCGCGGTGACCAGGTCCTTCAGGTTCCGGTAGGGCGAATCGGCGCGTACCGCGATCATGCCGTAGTCGACACCGAGCGCGCCGACCCAGCGCACGTCAGCCGGGCCATACTTGCCGAACTTGCCTTCCGCCAGCGCCAGCAGCGAGCCGCCGGAAAAAGCGACGATGGTATCGGGCTCGGCAGGGCGCTGCGCCACCATGCTGTTGTAGGCCACCGCGCCGATGCCGCCCGGCATATGGACCAGCCGCATCGGCTGTTCGGTCAGGCCGGCTTCCAGCAGCGCGCGCTGGGCCAGCTTGCAGGTCAGGTCGAAGCCGCCGCCGGGCTTCGCCGGCACAATGCATTCCGGCGCGGCGGCAGCAGGCGCGCAAGCGGCCCCGAGCGCGAGCGCGGCGCAGGCGGGACGCAGGGCGGCCAGGACGAAGCGCATGGTTTTTCCTAAGGTAGGGCCGGACGAAGGGGCAGGGCACGGCAGACAGCTTACCGGGAAACGACGAACAAATCCGCTGGCCGCCGATGCGGAAATCAGGCATAAGAGAGCGCCTGCGGCAGGGTAGCCCGGAGCCGCCGGAAAGAATGCACCGAAACCATCCGCAGCGGCGACGGCTGTCACGCCCTCTCCCTCATGGACCCTGATGGGGAGAGGGCCGGGGAGAGGGGGGGCCGCCCCCTCCCGCAAGCGGGGGACGGAAGCCAGCCGGCGCATGGCATTGGCTGGCACGCGGCCGGATGCGGAACGCACACAAGGAAAGCAGGAGGAGAACCTTCCATGAGAGTACTGCTGGTCGAAGACCACGACGAACTGGCCACCTGGGTGATGCAGGCGCTGCGTGCGCTGCATTTCACCGTGGAGCGCGCGGCCGACGCGGCCAGCGCGGAATCGCTGCTGTTCAGCACGCATGCCGGCAGCGCCGGCGGCGCCGGCAGCGACTATGCGCTGGTGCTGCTCGACCTGACCCTGCCCGACCGCGATGGCCTCGATCTGCTGGCGCGCGTGCGCGGCCGGGGCTGCCGCGTGCCGGTGATGATCCTGACCGCGCGCGGCGAGGTGGGCGACCGTGTCAAGGGACTGGATCTCGGCGCCGACGACTATATGGCCAAGCCTTTCGACCTGGCCGAGTTCGAGGCCCGCGTCAAGGCGCTGCTGCGGCGGGCCCGGCAGACCGAGGCGCCGCTGGTGCGCTGCGGCGGCCTGGCTTTTGATACCGTGGTGCGGCATTTCCAGGTCGGCGGCGTGCCGCTGGCGCTGACGCCGCGCGAGCATGCGGTGCTGGAGATCCTGATGACGCCGCCCGGCAAGACCGTCAGCAAGGACCGGATCTACGCCGGCATCTTCACGCTGGCCGACGAGACCCAGCCCGATGTGATCGAGGTCTATGTGCATCGCCTGCGCCGCAAGCTCGAAGGCTCGGGTGCCGTCATCGCCACCCTGCGCGGGCTGGGTTATGTGCTGGAGCCAGGCGTGCCGGAGCCCGGCGGTGGCTGAGCGGCGCAAGCGGCCCGCCAGCCTGCGCGCGCGCCTGCTGTGGTGGCTGATACCGCCCATGCTGGCGCTGCAGGCGGCATATGGCCTGGTGGCGTACTCGAACGCGCTGGAATCGGCCGACCTGGCCTACGATCGCACCTTGCTCGCCTCGGCGCGCAATATCTCCGAGCGCATCACGCTCACGGCCGAAGGCGTGCGCGTGGACGTGCCGTATATCTCGCTCGACACCTTCGAGGTGGGCATGAACGCCACCATGTTCTACCGCGTGAGCGGCGTGCATGGCGAGTTTGTCTCGGGCTACGACGACCTGCCGCCGTTCGATGCCAGCCAGCCGCGCACCAGGCTCTACCCCGCGCTGGTGAGTTTCTACGACCGCACCTACCGCGGCCAGCCGATCCGCATCGCCGCGCTGCGCCAGCCGGTGATGGACGCCGGCGGCACGCACGGCGGCATGGCGCTGATCGAGGTCGGCGAGACCCTCGACTCGCGCCAGGCGCTGACGCGCAACATCCTGTTCGAGGTGCTGTGGGGCCAGCTGATGCTGGTGCTGGCCGCGGTGTTGGTGATCTGGCTGTTCACCCGGCGCGCGCTGGCACCGCTCGATGCGCTGCGCGCCGAAGTGGCGCAGCGGCAGCCTGGCGCCACCACGCCGCTGCCGCTCGACAGCGCGCCGCGCGAGACGGCACCGCTGGTGCAGGCGATGAACGGCTATATGGCGCGGCTGGAGCAGGTGCTGGCCGCGCAGCGCCGTTTTATCGCCGACGCCGCGCACCAGTTGCGCACGCCGCTCGCGGTGCTGCACACGCAGGCGCAGCTGGCGGCGCGCGAGCACGATCCCGCCGAGCAGCGCCGCATCGCGCAGGGTCTCGCCGACAGCACCGCGCGCATGGCCGCGCTGGCCGACCGCCTGCTGTCGATGGCGCGCGCCGCGCACGGCGGGGCGGAGGCGCCCCGCATGCTCGACGTGGCGGCGCTGGTGCGGGAGGTCTGCCTCGAACTCATGCCCGCCGCCCGTGCGCGGCGCATCGACCTGGGCTTCGAAGGGGCGGGGGTGCTGCACGTGGCCGGAACCGACCTGTTGCACGAACTGGTCACCAACCTGATCGACAATGCGCTGCGCTACACGCCATCGGGCGGGGTCGTCACGGCGCGCGCCTATCGCGATGCCGGTAACGGCGAGGCCGTGGTGCTGGAGGTGGAAGACGACGGCTCGGGCATTCCTGCCGCGGAACGCGCGGCGGTGCTGGAGCCGTTTTACCGGGGCAGTGCCGCCGGCGCGAGGAACGCAGGGCCGGCGCGGGACGCGTCCCCCGCCGGCTCGGGGCTCGGGCTTACCATCGTGCGCGACATTGCTGCTGCGCACGGTGCCTCGCTGGCGCTGCTGGACGGCGCCCAGGGCAAGGGCCTGCTGGTACGCGTGCGTTTTTCCCCGCAGTAAGAGGCCGCGCAGCCGGCTACCGTTTTGCCGAGACGCCGGCGGGCGCGCCTGCCGGGGGCTGGCGCGCGGCGTCCGCCGGTACCGGCACGTTGCCTTGCGTCCCGGCGGGCGGAGGCGTGCCGCCCGGGGCCGGTGCGGCTGGCGGTGCGGCAGGGGGGGGATTCGAAGCGCTCTGCGGCACGACATGCCAGCCGCCGCCCAGCGCCTTGATCAGCACCGCGCTGGTGGTGTACTGGCGGCCGACGATGGCCAGCGCGGTGCGCTCCGCCGTATAGGCCGTGGTCTGCGCGGTCAGTACGTCCAGCAGGCTGGCGGTGCCCGCGCGGTAGCGGTTGTTGACCAGCGCCAGGGCATCGCGCGCCGAACGCAGCGCGTCGTTCTGTACCACGGCTTCCTGCTCGAGCAGGCGCGCACCGGCCAGATTGTCCTCGACCTCCTGGAACGCCGAGAGCACGGTCTGGCGGTAGTTGGCCACGGTCTGGTCGTAGGCCGCCACCGCCTGCGCCTTGGCCGCGCTGCGCAGGCCGCCGTCGAACAGCGTGCCGGCCAGCGCCGGGCCGATCGACCACACGCGGTCCGGCAGCGACAGCCAGCGCGCGAGCGTGGCGGCGGACAGGCCACCGCTGGCCGACAGCGATAGCGTGGGGTAGTAAGCGGCCTGAGCCACGCCGATCTGCGCGTTGGCCGCTGCCATGCGGCGCTCGGCCGCGCCGATATCGGGCCGGCGTTCCAGCAGCGCCGACGGCACCGCGCTGGGCACGCGCGGCACGGCGGCGGCATAGTCCTGCGGTGCGATGCTGAGATCCGAGGGCGGTTTGCCGGTCAGGATGGCGATGGCGTGCTCGTACTGCGCGCGGGTGATCTGGATGTCGATCTGCAGCGCCTGAGCGCTCTTGAGCTGGGTTTCCGACTGCAGCACGTCGGAGCGCTGCGCCGTGCCGGCCGCGTACTGGTTGCGCACCAGTTGCAGCGATCTTTCGTAGTCGGCGACGGTGCGGTCGAGCAGGGCCTTTTGCTGGTCGGCGATGCGCAGCAGGAAGTAGCTCTGCGCGAGCGTGGCCTGGGTCGACAGCAGCGTGGAAGCCAGGTCGGCCTGGCTGGCCTGCGCGCTGGCTTCGCTGCTCTCCACCTGGCGCCGCACGCGGCCCCACACGTCGAGCTCCCAGCTGGCCGAGAGCGAGGCACTCTGGCTGTTGCCGACCTGGCCGCTGCTGCCGCGCGCGCGGTCCAGCCCGGCCGAGGCGCCGACCGTGGGGAAATAACCCGCGCGGGACGACTGCAGCGCGGCCAGCGCTTGCCGGTACTGCGCTTCGGCCGCCTTGATGTTCTGGTTCGATACCTTGACCTGCGACATCAGCGCGTCGAGCTGCGGATCGCCGAATATCGCCCACCAGTTGCTGCGCTCGCTGGTGTCCTGCGGCTCGGCCGGCTTCCACTCTCCCCATTGGGTGCTGTCTGCCGGCGCCTCCTTGAAGGCAGGCGAGGCGGGCGCGTCGGGGCGCTTGTAATCGGGGCCCACGGCGCAGCCGCCCAGCAGCAGGGCGCAGGCGATCGTCAGCGAGGTCGCCGGGAAGAAGAGGGGAGGGATGCGGAAAATGGCGTTCATGGATCGCATTCAGGGTTCGAGGCTCGCCGTGGCCGCAGGCATGGCCGTGCGGCGCCGGCGCCAGGCGCGCACCTTCAGGCGCAGGCGGTCCAGCGTCAGGTAGACCACGGGCGTGGTGTACAAGGTCAGCAACTGGCTGACCACCAGCCCGCCGACGATGGAGATGCCCAGCGGCGCGCGCAGCTCGGCGCCGTCGCCATGGCCGATCGCCAGCGGCACCGCGCCCAGCAGGGCTGCCATGGTGGTCATCAGGATGGGGCGGAAGCGCAGCAGGCAGGCACGGTAGATGGCATCGCGCGGGGACAGGCCCTCGCGCCGTTCGGCGTCGATGGCGAAGTCGATCATCATGATGGCGTTCTTCTTGACGATGCCGATCAGCAGGATCACGCCGATCAGCGCGATGATGCTGAAATCCGTGCCCGAGGCCAGTAGCGCCAGCAACGCGCCTACGCCGGCAGACGGCAGCGTGGACAGGATGGTGAGCGGATGCACATAGCTCTCGTACAGCATGCCGAGCACGATGTAGATCGTGATCAGCGCGGCCAGGATCAGCAGCGGCTGGCTCTTGAGCGAGTCCTGAAAGGCCTTGGCGCTGCCCTGGAAATTCGCCTGCAGCGTTTCGGGCACGCCGATGCGCGCCATCTCCGCCTTCACCGCGTCGGTGGCCTGCGACAGCGACACCCCTTCCGCGAGGTTGAAGGAAATGGTGGAGGCCGCGAACTGGCCCTGGTGGTTCACCCCCAGCGGCGTGCTGGTGGGCGTCACCCGCGCGAAGGCCGAGAGCGGCACCCGCTTGCCGCCGCCGGTGACCACGTAGATATCCTGCAGCGCGTGCGGACCCTGCAGGTACTCGGAGCTGAGTTCCATCACTACCCGGTACTGGTTGAGCGGGTTGTAGATGGTGGAGACCAGGCGCTGGCCGAAGGCGTCGTTGAGCACGGCATCGATCTGCTGGGCGGTGACGCCGAGCTTGGACGCGGTGTCGCGGTCGATGATCACCGAAGTCTGCAGGCCCTTGTCATTGGTGTCGGTATCGACGTCTTCCAGGCCCTTGAGGTTGGAGATCGCCGCGCGCACCTTGGGCTCCCATTCGCGCAGCACATCGAGGTCGTCCGACTGCAGCGTGAACTGGTAGGCCGAACTGCTCTGCCGGCCGCCGATGCGGATGTCCTGCACGGACGTCAGGAACAGGCTCGCGCCCGGCTCCTTGGCTAGCTTGCCGCGCAGCCGGGCCACGATGGCGTCGGCGGATTCGCGCTCGGACAGTGGCTTGAGCGTGACGAACATCTGGCCGGTATTGCGTTGGGAACCGCCGGTGAAGCCGGTGACGTTGACCACCGCCGGGTCGGACTGCACGATCTTGATGAAGTTGTCGAGCTTGATGCGCATGGCCTGGAACGAAGTGGCCTGGTCGGCGCGGATAAAGCCGATCAGGCGCCCGGTATCCTGCTGCGGGAAAAAGCCCTTGGGCACGATCGTGTACAGCCAGACATTGAGGGCGATCGTGGCCAGCAGTACCAGCCACACCAGCACGCCATGGCGCAGCGCGACCGCCAGCGAGCGCGCGTAGTGGTCGTGCATCCAGGTGAAGGCGCGTTCGCTGGCGCGGAAGAAGCGCCCCTGCTGCTCCGGCCGGACCGGCTTGAGCAGGCGCGCGCACATCATCGGCGTGGTGGTCAGCGAGACCACCAGCGATACCAGGATGGCCACCGACAAGGTGATGGCGAACTCCTGGAACAGCCGTCCGACGATGCCGCCCATCATCAGCAGCGGGATGAACACCGCGATCAGCGACAGGCTCATCGACAGCACCGTGAAGCCCACTTCGCGCGAGCCCCTGAGCGCCGCTTCCAGCGGCTTCATGCCCTCCTCGATATGGCGCGAGATGTTCTCCAGCACCACGATGGCGTCGTCGACCACGAAGCCCGTGGCGATGGTGAGCGCCATCAGCGACAGGTTGTTGAGCGAGAAGCCGGCCAGGTACATCACCGAGAAAGTGCCGATCAGCGATACGGGCACCGCCACGCTGGGGATCAGCGTGGCGCGCACATTGCGCAGGAACAGGAATACCACCATGATCACCAGCGCCACCGAGATCATCAGGGTGTGCTCCACCTCGCGCAGCGAGCCGCGGATGGTGGGGGTGCGGTCCATCATCACTTCCATCTTGATGGCCGGCGGGATCATCTGCTGCAGCGACGGCAGCATCGCCGTGACGCGGTCGACGGTCTCGATGATGTTGGCGCCGGGCGAGCGGTTGAGCACCAGCAGCACCGAAGGCTGGCCATTGGCCGAGCCGGCGTTGCGGATGTCCTGCACGGAGTCGGTCACATTCGCCACGTCCGACAGCCGCACCGGCACCGCGAAGGAGTTCGGGCCGCCGCTGCTCTTGTTGCCGCCGGTGGCGCCGGTGCTGATGGTGGTGGTGCCGCTGCTGGTGGTCAGCGTGGTGGTGGTGACGCCGTTGACGGTCTTGGTGCTGACGCCGCCGCCCGCCGTGGCATTGGCCGTGCTGGCGATCAGCGCGCCGGCCGAGGCCGAGGAATAGGTGCCCGGGGTCGCGTAGCGGACGATCAGCGGCATGTAGTCCGCCGCCTTCATGGCCTGGTCGTTGGCGTAGATCTGCCAGTTGGTGCTAGCGTTTTCCAGCGAGCCGAGCGGGCGGTTGGCGTTGGTGGCGCTGATCGTATTGCGCACATCCTCCAGCGAGACGCCGTACTTGTTGAGCGCGGTGGGATTGAGCTCCACCCGCACCGCCGGCAGGGACGAGCCGCCGATGGTGACCTGGCCCACGCCCTCGATCTGCGACATCTTCTGCGCCAGGATGGTCGAGGCGGCATCGTAGAGCTGGCCCCGCGTCATGGTCGGCGAAGTCAGCGCAATGATCATGATCGGCGCGTCGGCCGGGTTGACCTTGCGGTAGGTCGGATTGCTCGGCAGGCTGGTGGGCAGCGTGGCGCGCGAGGCATTGATGGCGGCCTGCACATCGCGCGCGGCGCCGTCGATGTCGCGCGAGAGCTCGAACTGCATCGTGATGCGGGTCGAGCCCAGCGAACTGCTGGAGGTGATCTCGGTCACGCCGGCGATGGCGCCCAGCGCGCGCTCGAGCGGCGTGGCCACGGTCGCCGCCATGGTCTCGGGGCTGGCGCCGGGCAGCGAGGCGGACACCGAGATGGTGGGGAAATCCACCTGCGGCAGCGGTGAGACCGGCAGCAGCCGCAGCGCCGCCAGTCCCGCCAGCAGGATGCCGATGGTCAGCAGCGCGGTGGCGACCGGGCGATGGATAAAGGTGGCCGACAGATTCATTACGGCCTCGGCTCGGGGGTGGGGCCGGCTTCATCGCCGCCGGCGCCATAGCGGCGCCGGCGCCAGTCATTGAGACGCGAGGCCAGGCGATCGAAAGCCAGGTAGATCACCGGCGTGGTGAACAGCGTCAGCACCTGGCTGACCAGCAGGCCGCCCACCATGGTGATGCCCAGCGGACGCCGCAGCTCCGAGCCGATGCCGGTACCCAGCATCAGCGGCAGCGCCGCCAGCAAGGCTGCCATGGTGGTCATCAGGATCGGGCGGAAACGCAGCAGGCAGGCCTGGAAGATCGCTTCGCGCGGCGCCATGCCACCCTCGCGCTCGGCCTCGAGCGCGAAGTCGATCATCATGATGGCGTTCTTCTTGACGATACCGATCAGCAGGATGATGCCGATGATCGCGATGATGCCCAGATCCTGGCCCGAGACCAGCAACGCCAGCAGCGCGCCCACGCCGGCCGAGGGCAGCGTGGAGAGGATGGTCACCGGATGGATGGTGCTCTCATAGAGCACGCCCAGCACGATATACATCGTGATCACTGCCGCCAGGATCAGCCAGAGCGTGTTGGACAACGAAGCGCGGAAGGCCAGCGCGGCACCCTGGAAGTCGGTCTGCATGGAGATCGGCAGGCCGATTTCCTGCTCCACCCTGGTGATCTTGTCGACCGCGGCACCGAGCGATTCGCCGGAGGCCAGGTTGAACGAGATGGTGGCCGACGGGAACTGGCCCTGGTGGTTGATCACCAGCGGCCCGGTGCGCTCGCTGATGCGGGCGAACGCGCCCAGCGGCACCTGCCCGCCCGAGGAGGAGGGCAGGCGCAGGTCCGCCAGCGACTGCGGGTCGGTGCGGAAGTCGGGCATGGCTTCCAGCACCACGCGGTACTGGCTCGACTGGGTGAAGATGGTCGACACCAGGCGCTGGCCGTAGGCGCTGTAGAGCGCACTGTCGATCACCGCGGTGGTAATGCCGAAGCGCGCCGCGGCGTCGCGGTCGATATCTACAAAGGCGCGCAGGCCGTTGTTCTGCTGGTCGCTGGCTACGTCGCGCAGCTCGGGCTCCTGCTTCAGGCGCTCGACCAGCTTCGGCACCCAGGTGGCCAGCGTGGCCGGGTCCGGGTCCTGCACGGTGAACTGGTACTGGGTGCGGGACACGCGGTCCTCGATGGTCAGGTCCTGCACCGGCTGGGTATAGAGCGCGACGCCGCCGAGCTTGTCGACTGCAGCCTGCAGGCGGCGGGTGACGTCCTCGATGGAATCGCTGCGCTCATCCTTGGGCTTCAGGTTGATCAGCAGGCGCCCGGCGTTGAGCGTGGTGTTGGTGCCGTCCACGCCGATGAAGGAGGACAGGCTTTCCACCGCCGGATCTGCCAGCACCACCTTGGCTACCGCTTGCTGCTTCGCCGCCATGGCGGGGAAGGATGTGGTCTGAGAGGCTTCGGTGATGCCCTGGATCACGCCCGTGTCCTGCACCGGGAAGAAGCCCTTGGGCACCAGGATGTACAGCAGCACGGTCAGCACCAGGGTGCCGACGGCCACCAGCAGGGTGGTCTTCTGGCGGTCCAGCACCCAGTCCAGCGCGCGGCCGTAGCTGGCGATCACGCTGTCGAAGAAGCGGCCGCTGGCGCGGTGGAAGCGCGAGAGTTTCTCCTCGGGCACATGGTGCAGCAGGCGCGCGCACATCATCGGCGTCAGCGTCAGCGAGACCACCGCGGAGATCAGGATCGAGACCGCCAGCGTGATGGCGAACTCGCGGAACAGCCGTCCCACCACATCCCCCATGAACAGCAGCGGAATCAGCACGGCCACTAGGGAGAACGTCAGCGAGATGATGGTGAAGCCGATTTGCTTCGAACCCTTGAGCGCCGCCTCCATGGGCGAATCGCCCTCCTCGATGTAGCGCATGATGTTCTCGATCATCACGATCGCATCGTCCACCACGAAGCCGGTGGCGATGGTCAGCGCCATCAGCGTCAGGTTGTTGATCGAGAAACCGGCCAGGTACATCACGCCGAAGGTGCCCACCAGCGACAGCGGCACCGCCACGCCGGGGATGATGGTGGCCGGCACATTGCGCAGGAAGACGAAGATCACCATCACCACCAGCGCGACCGCCAGCAGCAGCTCGAACTCCACGTCGCGCACCGAAGCGCGGATGGTGGTGGTGCGGTCGGTCAGCAACTGCACCTTGACCGAGGCCGGCAGCGAATTCTGCAATTGCGGCAGCAGGCTCTTGATGCGGTCTACCACCTCGATCACGTTGGCGCCGGGCTGGCGCTGGATGCTCAGCACGATGGCGGGCTGGTCGTTGGCCCAGGCCGCCAGCCGGTTGTTCTCGGGGCCGTCGACGATATTGGCCACGTCGGTGATGCGGATCGGCGCACCGTTCTGGTAGCCGACGATGATCTGGCGGTACTCGTCAGCGGACTTGAGCTGGTCGTTGGCGTCGATGGTGGAGGCACGCGCGGGGCCGTCGAAGCTGCCCTTGGCGCCATTGACGTTGGCGCTGCCGATGGCGGTGCGCAGGTCGTCGATGGACATGCCGAGCGCGGCCAGCGCGGTCGGATTGGCCTGGATGCGCACGGCCGGGCGCTGGCCGCCGCTGATGCTGACCAGGCCCACGCCCTGCAGCTGGGAGATCTTCTGCGCCACGCGCGTGTCCACCATGTCCTGCAGCTTGGGCAGCGGCATGGTGTCCGACGTCATGGCCAGCGTCATGATCGGCGCGTCGGCGGGATTGACCTTGCTATAGACCGGCGGCATCGGCAGGTCGGCCGGCAGCAGGTTGCCGCCGGCGTTGATGGCGGCCTGCACCTCCTGCTCGGCGATGTCCAGCGACAGCGTCAGCTCGAACTGCAGCGTGATCACCGAAGCGCCGCCCGAGGACGACGACGACATCTGTTTCAGGCCCGGCATCTGGCCGAACTGGCGTTCCAGCGGCGCGGTGATCGACGAGGTCATCACGTCCGGGCTGGCGCCCGGGTACAGCGTGGTCACCTGTATGGTCGGGTAATCGACCTCCGGGAGCGCCGACAGCGGCAGCAGCCGGAAGGCCACCAGCCCGGACAGCAGGATGGCGAGCATCAGCAGCGCAGTGGCGACCGGCCGTTCGATGAAGATACGTGATGGGTTCATGCTGGGTCCTTACTGCGGCCGCTGCGGCGTGGCGCCAGCGCCGCCTGCAGCCGCCGCGCTCGCACCATCGCCGTGGCGCTGGCCGCCGTGCGCGCCGGAGGCGCCTGCTGCGCTGGCGCCTCCCGAGCCGCCTTCGCGGCGGCGTCCGCGTCCGCGCGGCTGGCTGGCCGGCACCAGGGCGGCGGCACGTGCCGCCGGGTCCACGGTTTCCACCGTCATGCCTTCCTTGAGCCGGTCGGCGCCGTCCACCACCACGCGCTGGCCGGGTTCCAGTCCCTTGGAGACGACCGTGCGCTCGCCGTCCGTGGGTCCTAGCGTCACCACCTGGACCTTGACCTTGCTGCCATCGTCCACCACATAGACGAAAGTGCCTTGCTGGCCGCGCTGGATGGCCGCCACCGGCACCACGGTGGCCTCTTGCAGCGTGTCCACGCGCGTGCGCACGTTGACGAACTGGTTGGGGAACAGCATGCCGTCGGGATTCGGGAAGATCGCCTTGAGCTTGACCGTGCCGGTGGTGGTGTCGATCTGGTTGTCGGTCGTCAGCAGCGTGCCGTCGGCCAGGCGGTTGCGCGCCTGGCGGTCCCAGGCCTGGACCGGAATGGTCTCGCCGGCATGGAGCCGCTTGAGCACCGAGGGCAGGTTGTCCTCCGGGATGGTGTAAAGCACGGCGATCGGCTGGATCTGCGTGATCAGCGCGATGCCGTTGGTGTCGCTGGTGCCGACGATATTGCCCGGATCGACCTGGCGCAGGCCGATGCGGCCCGATGCCGGCGCCAGGATGCGGGTGTAGCCCAGTTGCAGGCGGGCGCTGTCCACGTTGGCCTGGTCGGTCTTGACCACGCCCTCGTACTGGCGCACCAGCGCATCCTGCGTGTCGACCTGCTGGCTGGAGATCGAGTCCTGGCCTAGCAGGGTGCGGTAGCGCTTCTGGTCCAGGCGGGCGTTCTCCAGCAGGGCGCGGTCGCGTGCGAGCGTGCCCACGGCCTGGTCCAGCGTTGCCTGGAACGGGCGCGGGTCGATCTCGGCAAGGACATCGCCCGCCTTGACCATTTGTCCCTCCTTGAACAGGACCTTGAGCAGCGGCCCGGAAACCTGGGCACGCACGGTCACGTTGGCCACCGGGGTGACGTTGCCGAGGCCGTTGAGGATGACATCCATATCACGCTTGGCCACGGTGCTGATCACTACCGGCGAGCGCTGTCCGCCCGGACCGCCAGGCCCCCCCGGACCGCCAGGGCCCCCGCGGCCGGCGCCGGGGGCGCCGGGGGCGCCAGTGCCCGCCGGCGCTGCGCCGCGGTGGCTGTACCAATACCAGCCGCCGGCCGCCAGCAGTACGATCAGCGCGGCGGCGATCATCTTGCGGCGGCGCGGGGCTGCCTTGCCGGGCGGTGGCATTTGAGCCTGTGGATGTTGTTCGGGATTAGCCATGACCGGATCCTGGAGCGACGCGACAAGGCGCGTTTGAACTGTGTTCGGGGTGTGAGAGGCAGCAGTATGCCGCAATGCCGTCGACACGTGCCGTAAGCGGCACGCGAGGCACACGGCGGGCTGGGCAGCTTCGGGACGGGGCCGTTCTGTCCGGCGACCGCCGGCGACGGCAACATAAGCGAAGCATAATGCGCCTTACTGATCTCCATGTTTCAGCCGTGGCGGTCATTCTTACAGATCATTACCAGCGGCCCGGGTGTAATCCCCTGAAACAATTCGCCCGGATTGCCGCACCGAGCCTAGCTATCATCTCCCTATGCGAGTCAATCAGCCTACCCAGATCCTCGTCGTCGACGACGATCCCGAACTCCGCGACCTGCTGCGCGAATACCTCAGCCAGCAAGGCTTCGCCGTCTCCGTGCTGCACGATGGGGACGGCCTGCAGGCTCGCCTCGAGCGGGAGCGGCCGGCCCTGATCGTGCTGGACCTGATGATGCCGAAAGTGGACGGTCTCACCGCGCTGCGCAACCTGCGGGCCAAGAACGACGATATCCCGGTGATCCTGCTGACCGCGCGCAGCGACGAGATCGACCGCATCGTCGGGCTGGAGATCGGCGCCGACGACTATCTCGGCAAGCCGTTCTCGCCGCGCGAACTGCTGGCCCGCATCAATGCCGTGCTGCGCCGCAAGCTGGCCCGCCCGGCGGCCGCGCCGGAAGACCGCGAGGGCATGACGTTCGGGCCATTCCGGGTCAATTTCCGCCAGCGCTCCCTGGTGCGCGCCGGCGAGCCGGTACCGATCAGCGATACCGAGTTCGCGCTGCTCAAGCTGCTGTTGATGCACCCGCTCGAGGTGCTGTCGCGCGAGCGCATCGTCGAACTGATGTACGGCACCGCCAGCGGCATCAGCGACCGCGGCATCGACGTACAGATCTGGCGCCTGCGCCGCCTGCTCGACGAAGATGCGCAGCGGCCGCGCTACATCCAGACCGTGCGCGGCCGCGGCTATACCTTTGTACCTGACGAAGCCGACGAAATACCGCAATGAAGCTCCGCATCGACACGCTGTTCGGCCGGATCGCGCTGCTGATCGCTGCAGTGCTGGTGCTCAGCCATTTTTCCTGGCTGGCCATCCTGCGCATGGATCGCCGCCAGCAGCAGCTGGACTATTCCGTCGAGCAGATGATGTTCCAGTTCGACAGCATCCAGCGCGCGCTCGCCGCGCAGCCGCCGCTCAAGCTGCCGAGCCTGGTGGAAGTGGCCAGCGAGGCCAGCGCCGCCGAGCATACCGTGGCGGCCAAGGGCCGGGCGCGCCGGCTGGTCGAACAGTTCGCGCAGCGCATGCCGGCTGGAACCCAGGTGCGGCTCGAGGAAGAACAGACTACCCGCATCTGGGTCAAGCTGCCGCAGCGGCGGGACTGGATCGCGATGCCGGCGCTGTGGGTGGTCAACCCGCCGCCCGACAATCGCCTGCTGCCCGGCGTGATCCTGGTGGTTGGCGTAGCCATGGCGGTGGCCTTGCTGATCGCCTGGCAGATCCAGCGGCCGGTGCGCGATATGGCGGCGGCGGCCGAGCAGCTGTCGCGCCAGCACACCGTCGAGCCGCTGCGCGAGCGCGGCCCGCACGAACTGCGCCAGTTGATCGTGCGCTTCAACCGCATGATGGCCGACCTGACCCGCATCGACCAGGAACGCAACACCATGCTGGCCGGCATCGCGCACGACCTCAAGACCCCGCTGGCGCGGCTGCGGCTGCGCGCCGAGATGCTGGCCGATCCCAAGGCAGCGGCCGGCGTGACGCGCGACGTCCAGTCGATGTCGGCCATCGTCGAGCAGTTCCTGACCTTTGCCCAGAGCGGCGAGCCCGCCGCGCGCCCGGTGCCGGTGGATCGCCGCATCGGCGAGCTGGCCGCCTCGCTGGCCGAGCAGGACAAGTCGGTGGAAATCTCGCTGATGGCTGGCGAAGGCTTCCGCATGATTGCCACCCAGCTCGACCGCATCGTCGGCAACCTGATCGACAACGCCTATGCCTATGGCGCGCCGCCGGTGCTGCTCAGCACCTCGCGGCAGGCCGATGGCTGGCATATGGTGGTGGAGGACCACGGCGAAGGCATCCCGCCCGAGGCCATGGAAAAGGTCACGCTACCCTTCGTGCGGCTGGACCCGGCACGCGGCGGCAATGCGCATTCGGGCCTGGGGCTTGCCATCGTCGACCGCCTGGTGCGACAGGGCGGCGGCCGCCTGGCGCTGGACAACCGGCCAGAAGGTGGGCTGCGGGTGGAAATGGTGTTCCCGTTCACCGCGCTCGCGCAGGCGGCCTGACGGACGGCCCCGGGGCACCGGGGCACCGGGGCATCTCCCGGCGCAGCAAGTTTCAAGACTGGAACGTTTTCCGGCGGACTGCCCCGTCGCGGCCGCCCGCGCCGGACGCATGTCGCCATGCAAGCCAGGCGGCGGCTCGCATGGTACGCGGATTGCAGCAAGCATCTGCTCGATACGCTTTGGCAACGCGTAGCGTCGTTCCACTTGATCAGGAGATGCATCATGGCCACTTTTGTCGCCCTATTGAACTTCACCGACCAGGGAATCCGTACCGTAAAAGATACGACCAAACGTGCCGCCGCCGTTCGCGAAATGGCGAAGAAGAGCGGTATCGAAATGAAGGATATCTACTGGACGCTCGGGCAATACGACCTTGTGGTGACCTTCACCGCGCCCGACGACGCCACCATGACCGCCTTCGGCCTGTCCCTGGGCATGGCGGGCAATGTCCGCACCCAGACGCTGCGGGCCTTCTCCATGGACGAGATGAACGGGATACTCGGCAAGATGCCCTGAGGGCAGGCCTGGGGCCATGGCCGCAGCCAACCGGTGCGCCAGGACCGGCTGGCATGACGTCGGTGTTTACGCCCGCTCCCCTCATGGGGAGAGGGGGGCAGGCGCCACTTGAAGCGAAGCCGGTGGTTGGTTCCAGCGTGGCGGCGTAACGAGCGCCCGTCCCCTCCCGCAGGCGGGCGGCGCGGAAAGTCAGGCGCCGGGCGCCTTCTTCTTTTCCCCGATGCGGCTCTCCTTGCCGGCCAGCAGCTTGCCGATGTTCTGGCGATGGCGAACCACCAGCAGTACGCTGATGGCGAAGACCGCGCCGGCGATCACGTCAACGCCCGCCATCAGCACGTAGAAGAAGGGCGCGAACAGGGCCGACACCAGCGCCGCCAGTGACGAGTAGCGGAAGAAAAAGGCAATGATCAGCCAGGTGGCCAGCGTGCCCGCGCCAAGCCGCGGGTCGATGGCGAACAGGATGCCGGCCGCGGTGGCCACGCCCTTGCCGCCGGCGAAGCGGAAGAACACCGGGAACAGGTGGCCAAGGAATACCGCCACCGCCACCAGCGCCAGGCCGGTGTCGTCCAGCCCATAGGCCGGGCCGAATCGCTGCGCCAGCCAGACCGCCAGCCAGCCCTTCAGGGCATCGCCGACCAGCGTGAGCACCGCAGCCTTCTTGTTGCCGCTGCGCAGCACGTTGGTGGCGCCGGGGTTTCCCGAGCCGTAGGTGTGCGGGTCGGGCAGGCCCATGGCCTTGCTGACCACGACGGCGAAGGAAATGGAGCCGATCAGGTAGGCGGCGAGTGCGAAAATCAGATTGGCCATGTGGGAACCGGGAATTTGAGGCTGGCGGGATTGTAGCGTGGTCGCGTGGGCTTCTCTTCGGGGACTATCCCGGATGGCGGGGCAGGCGAGTCCGTCCGGGCGCTGCCGGCTCCCGAAAAAACCGGTGCCGCCCGGGGAAAACCGGATGCGGCTTCAATCCGGCAACGCGCACTCCACCGGCTGGGCGCCGACCAGCGCCGTCAGCGCCCGCGGGTCGATGCTGACCAGGTAGCCGCGCCGCCCGCCATTGATATAGATCCGCTCCAGCGCCAGCACGCTGGTTTCCACGAACACCGGCATGCGTTTCCTGGTGCCGAACGGCGAGGTGCCTCCCACCATGTAGCCGCTGTGGCGCTGCGCCACCTCCGGCTTGCACGGCTGCACGCTCTTGCGCCCGGTCTGCCGTGCCAGGTTCTTGGTCGACACCGAGCAGTCGCCATGCATCAGCACGATCAGCGGCTGGGCTTTCTCGTCTTCCATCACCAGCGTCTTGATCACCGCATGCTCGGGCACGCCGAGTTGCCGGGCCGATTCCCCGGTCCCGCCGTGCTCGACGTAGTCGTAGGCATGCTCGCCATAGGCGACACCGTGCTGTTTGAGGAACTGGGTGGCAGGGGTTTCCGAAACGTGTTTGGTCTTGCTCATGATGACGGTAGGCGATGACGGGCGGATTCAGCCGCGCGGGTGGTGCTGCTGGTGCAGCTCGCGCAGGCGCTCGCGCGCCACGTGGGTGTAGATCTGCGTGGTGGAGATGTCGGCATGCCCCAGCAGCAACTGCACCACGCGCAGGTCGGCGCCGTGGTTGAGCAGATGCGTGGCAAAGGCGTGCCGCAAGGTGTGCGGGGACAGCGGTGCGTGGATCTCGGCCTCGCGCGCGTGCCGCTTGATCAGGTGCCAGAAGGCCTGGCGCGTCATGCCCTCGCCGCGCTGTGTGACGAACAGCGCATCGCAGGCGCGCTCGCCCAGCAGTGCCGGGCGGCCTTCGGCCAGGTAGCGGCGCAGCCAGTCGCCGGCCTCGGCGCCGAAGGGCACCAGCCGCTCCTTGTTGCCCTTGCCGCCAACCACGCGCGCCACGCCTTCGTTGAGGCCGACCTCGATGGTCTTCATCTGCGTGAGTTCGGACACCCGCAGGCCGCTGGCATACATCAGTTCGAGCATGGTGCGGTCGCGCAAGCCGAGCGGCGTGGCCGTGTCGGGGGCGTCGAGCAGGGCTTCCACCTGGGCTTCGGTCAGCGTCTTCGGAAAGCGCGGCGGTTGTTTGGCCGGGCGCAGCAGCAGGCAGGGATCCGCGGTGATCAGGTGCTCGCGCAGCGCCCACTGGAAGAAGCGCTTGAACACGGTGAGCCGCCGGTTGGCCGACGATGCGCGCGTTTCCAGGTGGCGCGAGGCAAAGTAGCCGGTGAGGGCGGTGTCGTCCGCGCCGGGCAGCGTGGCGGTGCCGGTGGCGTGCAGCCAGCGCGCCAGCAGCATCAGGTCGCGGCGGTAGGCATCGATGGTGTTGCGCGCGAGGCCGTCCTCGAGCCACAGCGCGTCGCAGAAACGGTCTACCAGGCCGAGGTCCGCGAGCAGGGCGGCGCTGTCCGGCGCCCCGTCGGGCTGTGCGATCTCCGCGATCTCGTCGGTCTCTTCGATGTCTTCCATGCCGTCGGCATCCATGGGCGGATCGGCGTCGTGGTTCATGTCAGCAACACGCCTTCGTGGCGCAGCAGCCAGCGCTTGATATCAAGGAAGAAGCCATCGCCCTGGTGGTTGGCAAAGCCGCCGATGCCGCTGGCGCCGACCACGCGGTGGCAGGGGATCACCAGCGGGAAATAATTGGCCCCGCAGGCCTGCCCGACCGCGCGCGGCGCGCTGGCGATCTGCCGCGCCACCGCGCCATAGGTGGTGACCTTGCCGCGCGGCACGTTCGCGATGGCCTGCCACACCCGGCGCTGGAAATCGCTGCCGACCGGCGCCAGCGGCACATCGAAGGGCGCATCCGGATCGGCGTAGTACGCCTCGAGTTGCCGCGCCAGCCGCTGCGTCACCGCATTGGCGGGGGCGGCGAGCTTCATGCTCTCTGGCAGGTAGACGATCTCGCGGATCGCCGCGCCGTCGGTGCGCACGCCGATCTTGCCGAAAGGGGCGGGCAGGATGGCGTCGAAGATGGAATCCATGGTGGCTTGGGTGGCGGGAAGCGCAAGCCTGGATTCTAGAGCATGCCGGCGCCGGCCCGGTGCCAGGGCACTTTCCGGCGCCCCGGGGGCGGCACCATGCAACCGCTTGCCTCGGGTTTCCCCTTGCTTGAGTTATCGGGTCCGTTATTATTTAATTCAACATGAATTAATTAATGCCGCAGCCCACCCGCCGGATAACAGGCAACAGGTGACGCCAGCGGTGGGCAGAACCACATCCGGAGACGATATGACCAGTGCCAAGGCCGGCCGCGGCGTGAATTCCGCCAGCTTGCGGCTGTACAACGAGCGCGCGCTCCTGCTGGCGCTGCGCCATGCCGGGGAGGCCTCCAAGGCCGATCTCGCCCGCATGGCCCAGCTCACCAATACCGCGGTGGGCAGCATCGTGCAGTCGTTGACCGACGAGGGCCTGATCCATATCGCCGGGCGCCGCCAGGAAGGGCAGCGCGGCCAGCCGGCCAGCCTGATCCGCCTGCAGCCCAAGGGCGCCTTCGGTATCGGGGTGCGGCTCGACCGCGCCAGCATCGAGTGCGTGATGGTCGACTTCGGCGGCGAGATTCTCGCCAGCCGCGCGCACCAGATGGTCCTGCCCCATCCGGAACAGGCGCTGGCAATGGTGCGCGACGACGTGGCCGCGCTGCGCGCGCAGCTGACGCCGGCCGAGCGCAAGCGCCTGCTCGGCATCGGCGTGGCCCAGCCCTACAACCTCGGCGCCTGGCTGCGCGAGCTCGACCTGCAGGACGAAGCGTCGCAAGCCACCTTCCGCGCCTGGGACGAGGTAGATTTTGCCGCCGAGCTGGCGGATGCCGCCGGCCTGCCGGTATTCGGCGAGAACGATGGCACCGCCGCCGCCGTGGCCGAACTGTTCTACGGACACCACCACGCGCAGAACTTCCTGTACGTCTTCGTCGGCCCCGCCATCGGCGGCGGCGTGGCGCTCAACGGCGACTGCGTGCGCGGCGTGTCGGGCAATGCCGGCGATATCGGCATGATGCCGGTGCCGCACAGCACGCTGGCCTCGGCGCCGCATACCGGCAAGCGGCGCGACATCCTGCTGGCGCGCGCCTCGCTCAATGCGCTGACGCGCCACCTGCGCCATCACGGCGTGGCCATCGACAGCCATGCCGACCTGGAAGCCCAGGTGCGCGGCCAGCATCCCGCCGTGGCCGAATGGCTCGACGACTGCATCGATGCGCTGGCGCCGGCGCTGCAATCCGCGCTGGCGGTGCTGGACGTGCCGCTGGTCATCCTCGACGCCGATATCGATGCCGGCCTGGTGGCCGCGCTGATCGGGCGCCTGCAGGCCGAGCTGGACGAGGGGGCGCCCGAGGCGCGCCGGCCGCCGCGGGTGGTGCGCGGGTGTTTCGGCGCCAACGCCGGCGCGGTCGGCGCGGCTTCGCTGCCGATGTTCATGAATTTTTCGCCGCGGGCCGAGCTGCTCAAGGGTGCGTCCGCCATGATTCCGGAGGCCAACCATGCCATCGTCTGATCCGCACGGCCCGGTGCCATTGCTGGCGCTGCGCAATATTTCCAAGACCTTCCCCGGCGTGCGCGCGCTGCGCAACGTCGAGCTGACCGCCTACGCGGGCGAGGTCCACGCCTTGATGGGCGAGAACGGCGCGGGCAAGTCGACGCTGATGAAGATCCTGTCGGGCGCCTACATCGCCGACGCCGGCGGCGAATGCCATATCGATGGCAAGCCGGTGCATATCGACGGCCCGCAGGCGGCGCGCGAACTCGGCGTGGCCGTGATCTACCAGGAACTCAGCCTGGCGCCCAACCTGAGCGTGGCCGAGAACATCTACCTCGGCCGCGCCTTGCAGCGCCGCGGGCTGGTGGCGCGCGGCGAGATGGCGCGCGCCTGCGAGCCGACGCTGGCCCGGCTCGGCGCCGATTTCCCGTCGACCGCGTGCGTCGCCAGCCTGTCGATCGCGCAGCGCCAGCTGGTGGAGATTGCCCGTGCCGTGCACTTCGAGGCGCGCATCCTGGTGATGGACGAACCCACCACGCCGCTGTCCACGCACGAGACCGACCGCCTGTTCGCGCTGATCCGCCAGCTGCGCGGCGAGGGCATGGCGATTCTCTATATCAGCCATCGCATGGCCGAGATCGACGAGCTGGCCGATCGCGTCACCGTGCTGCGCGACGGCGGCTTCGTCGGCACGCTGGATCGCGCGCACCTGTCGCAGGCGGCGCTGGTCAAGATGATGGTGGGGCGCGACCTGTCGGGCTTCTATACCAAGACGCACGGCCAGGCGCGCCAGGGCGAGGTGGTGCTGTCGGTGCGCGATCTCGCCGACGGGCGGCGCGTGCGCGGCTGCAGCTTCGCGTTGCGCGCAGGCGAGGTGCTGGGGCTGGCCGGCCTGGTAGGCGCGGGCCGCACCGAACTGGCACGCCTGGTGTTCGGCGCCGACGCGCGCACGCGCGGCGAGGTGTGCATCGCGGGCCCCGCCGGCCTCGCTACGCTGCCGCCTGGCGGCCCGCGCCAGGCGATCGACGCGGGCATCGCCTACCTGACCGAGGACCGCAAGCTGCAGGGCCTGTTCCTGGACCAGAGCGTGCACGAGAACATCAACCTGATCGTGGCCGCGCGCGACGCGCTCGGCCTCGGGCGCCTGAACCGGCCGGCGGCGCGCCGGCGCACCACCGAAGCCATCGATGCGCTCGGCATCCGCGTGGCGCATGCGCATGTCAACGTGGGCGCGCTCTCGGGCGGCAACCAGCAGAAGGTCATGCTGTCGCGCCTGCTGGAAATCCAGCCGCGCGTGCTGATCCTGGACGAGCCCACGCGCGGCGTGGATATCGGCGCCAAGTCGGAGATCTACCGGCTGATCAACGCGCTGGCCGAAAGCGGCGTGGCGATCCTGATGATCTCCAGCGAGCTGCCGGAAGTGGTGGGCCTGTGCGACCGCGTGCTGGTGATGCGCGAGGGCGCGCTGGCCGGGGAAGTGCAGCCGTGCGCGAGCGCCGCCGAGACCCAGGAACGCATTATCGCGCTGGCCACGGGCGCGGCGCAGCCGGCGAGCGCATGGGCCGGCATGCTGCCGCAGCAGATGTCGGCGCAGGCGCACGGCCTGCTGCATTGAGATAGCGCGCGGGGCACGGCCCCGCCATCGGACACGAGATATCGACGCCGGCCTGCCACTCTACGCAGCCGCCGGTGCAGGAGACCACCATGCAAGATTCGATCACCCGCCCCGCCCATCCTTCCGGTCCGGCGTTGCCAGTGGCAGCCCGCGGCCGCCTCACCACGCAGGAGCGCCTGCGCGCGCTCGGCATGCTGCCCGTGCTGGTGCTGCTGTGCATCGGTTTCACGGTGCTGACGGAGAACTTCGCCAGCTGGCAGAACCTGTCGATCGTCGCGCAGCAGGCCTCGATCAATATGGTGCTGGCGGCCGGCATGACCTTCGTGATCCTGACCGGCGGCATCGACCTGTCGGTGGGATCGATCCTGTCGATCTCCGCGGTGGTGGCGATGCTGGCGTCGCTGGTGCCGCAGCTCGGCGCGCTCAGCGTGCCTGCGGCGCTCTTGTGCGGCTTGCTGTTCGGCCTCGTCAACGGCGCGCTGGTCGCATTCATGAAACTGCCGCCGTTCATCGTTACGCTCGGCACGCTGACCGCCGTGCGCGGGCTGGCGCGGCTGGTCGGCAACGACAGCACCATCTACAACCCGGACATCGGCTTTGCCTTCATCGGCAACGGCGAGGTGCTGGGCGTGCCCTGGCTCGTGATCATCGCCTTCGCCGTGGTGGCCGTGTCGTGGTTCGTGCTGCGCCGTACCGTGCTGGGCCTGCAGATCTACGCGGTGGGCGGCAACGCGGAAGCGGCGCGGCTGTCCGGCATCAAGGTGTGGATCGTGCTGTTGTTCGTGTACGCGGTGTCGGGTTTGCTGTCCGGCCTCGGCGGCGTGATGTCGGCCTCGCGCCTGTATGCCGCCAACGGGCTGCAACTGGGGCAATCGTACGAGCTCGACGCGATTGCCGCGGTGATCCTGGGCGGCACCAGCTTCGTCGGCGGCACCGGCTCGATCGGCGGCACGCTGATCGGCGCACTGATCATCGCGGTGCTGTCCAATGGCCTGGTGCTGCTGGGCGTGTCCGATATCTGGCAGTACATCATCAAGGGCCTGGTCATCATCGGCGCGGTGGCGCTCGACCGCTACCGCCGCAAGGACTCGGCGCGCACCTGAAGCGCAGGCTGCGGTTACCGCGAATACACGGGCTACAGGAGACTCGACATGTCCAAACACAACCTGGCGGATTACCTGACGGCACTCGCGCTGGCGGCACTGGCGGCGCTGGGCACCAGCGCGGCGGCGCAGACCGCTGCGGCGCCGGCCTCCGCGGCACCGGCCGCCGCCGAAAGGCCGCTGAAAAAAGTCGGCGTCACGCTCGGCTCGCTGGGCAACCCGTACTTCGTCGCACTGGCGCGCGGCGCCGAGGCGGCGGCCAGGAAGATCAACCCGGACGCCAAGGTCACGGTGCTGTCCGCCGATTACGACCTCAACAAGCAGTTCTCGCATATCGACAGCTTTATCGTGTCGAAGGTGGACCTGATCCTGATCAACGCAGCCGATGCGCGCGCGATCGAGCCCGCCGTGAGGAAGGCCCGCAAGGCCGGCATCGTGGTGGTGGCGGTGGACGTGGGCGCGGCCGGCGCGGATGCCACGGTGCAGACCGACAACACCCAGGCCGGGGAACTCGCCTGCGGATTCCTGGCCGAACGGCTGGGCGGACACGGCAACCTCATCATCCAGAACGGCCCGCCGGTATCCGCCGTGCTGGACCGCGTGAAGGGCTGCAAGACGGTACTGGGCAAGCACCCCGGCATTCATATCCTGTCCGACGACCAGGATGCCAAGGGCTCGCGCGAGGGTGGCCTCAACGTCATGCAGCTTTACCTGACCCGCTTTCCCAAGGTCGATGCGGTCTTTACCATCAACGATCCGCAGGCGGTGGGCGCCGACCTGGCCGCGCGCCAGCTTAACCGCCGCGGTATCCTGATCGCTTCGGTCGACGGCGCGCCGGACATCGAGGCGGCGCTCAAGGCCGATACCTCGGTGCAGGCCTCGGCCAGCCAGGACCCGTGGGCGATCGCGCGCACCGCGGTGGAAATCGGCGTGGGGCTGATGCACGGCAAGCCGCCGGCGAACCCCACCATACTGCTGCCTTCCACGCTGGTGACGCGCGCCAACGTGAACGACTACAGGGGGTGGGCCACGCCGCGCTAGCGCGGCAGCGGCTCCCCCGATACCCGAACCCAACCCGACCAACCGACTGGTGACATGATGCAAAGCAATGCTGTAGCCCCGGCACCCGAATTCGACTTCGTGCTGTTCGGCGGCACCGGCGATCTCGCCACGCGCAAGCTGCTGCCCGCGCTGTTCGATGCGCACTGCGTGGGCTCCCTGCACGCGCGTGGGCGCATCGTCGCGCTCGGCAGCCAGCCGCTCGGCCAGGACGCCTACCTGGCCATGCTCGAAGCCAAGGTGCGTCCCGCGCTGCCGGCCGCCGCCGCCGGGGAGGCGTGGCAGGCTTTCATCGAGCGCATCCGCTACCTGCAGGTGGACGCCAACGCGCCGGAAGGCTTCGATGCGCTGGCCGAACTGGTGCGCGCGCGCGCCGCGCCGGTGGTGGTGTTCTACCTGGCCACCGGGCCGCAGCTGTTCGTGCCGATCTGCGATCAGCTGGCCCGCACCGGGCTCAACCATGCCGGTGCCCGGGTCGTGCTGGAGAAGCCGCTGGGCCACGACCTGGCCTCGTCCGATGCGATCAATGCCGCGGTGGCCCGCCACTTCGCCGAAGACCAGATCTACCGCATCGATCACTACCTGGGCAAGGAGTCGGTGCAGAACCTGATGGCGATGCGCTTCGGCAACGTGCTGTTCGAGCCCTTGTGGCGGCGCGAATGGGTGCGCGACGTGCAGATCACCATCGCCGAGGAACTCGGCGTGGAAAAGCGCGGCGCCTTCTACGACGGTATCGGCGCGCTGCGCGACATGGTGCAGAACCACCTGCTGCAATTGCTGTGCATGGTGGCGATGGAGCCGCCCTCGAGCCTGTCCGAGGACGCCATCCGCGACGAGAAGCTGAAGATCCTCAAGGCGCTCAAGCCGATCGAACTGGGCGAGGTCGCCGAGAAGGTGGTGCGCGGGCAATACTGCCGCGGCGCCGCGGGCGGCGACGCGGTGCCGGGCTATGTGAACGAGGCGGCCATCCCGCCCGACAGCCAGACCGAGACCTTCGTCGCCATCAAGGCCGAGATCGCCAACTGGCGGTGGGCGGGGGTGCCGTTCTACCTGCGCACCGGCAAGCGCATGCAGTCGCGCGTGGCCGAGATCGTGATCCAGTTCCGCGACGTGCCGTATTCCCTGTTCCCACGCCCGCTCGACCACGAGCCTGGCAACCGGCTGGTGATCACGCTGCAGCCCGAGGAAAGCATCCGCCTGCATTTCCTGGTCAAGCAGCCGGGCGACACGCAGGCGCTGCAGCCCGCTTCGCTGGACCTGCAACGCATGCTGCCGCGCGGGCAGGGCGCACGGCATGAGCGCAAGACCGGTGCTTACGAGCGCCTGCTGCTCGATGTCATCCGCGGCCGGCTTGGCTTGTTCGTGCGGCGCGACGAGCAGGCCCAGGCCTGGCGCTGGGTCGC